>JAIWDV010000133.1:0-5437 GCA_048632525.1 Bacteroidales bacterium
TTCAAAACCGGATAAAGGCCTTGAGCGAATGATACTTTTTCTATAGCCTTTCGGAGTTTAGGCGTAAGCCTTTTATAAAATCCTTACGGATAAACTCCACCCGAACTTTTTGAGAAGTTACCGGATTAATGACTAACTGACTGGTAAGTCTAAAGAATCCACGCCCGAAGGCCGTATTTTTGATTTGCCCTGGAAGGGGCTGTGAAACTGATCGAACCTACTTGACTGCTAAAAATATCAAGATATCTCCAAATTTTAAGTATCAATTGTACTATATGCCTCATCTTTTAACCGATGAAAGTAATATGGATCCGAGCCAATAATCAATCGCCAACAGTCAATAACCAATGGTTAATCGTCAATCTCTTTTAGATCAAGAGGCCCGGCTTGCCTTCTGGATGTTGGCCCCCACATTCATAGTGGTCATGGCCTTTGTGGTCTTCCCGGTGATATGGAACCTGTGGCTCAGCCTCAAACCCGTCTCACTCGCAGATCTTCGAGGGACATCCCTTTTCGAGTTCAACCTCAGCCTTGTAAATTTCCAGAAGGTATTTGGAGATCCGGATTTTGTGCCGGTCCTTCTGACTACGTTAGTTTATACCGTTGGGGGAAGCGTTCTCTCCATTATTCTGGGGCTGACGGCTGCCCTCCTGGTCCACGGGGAATTCCCCGGCCGGGGCTTGCTCAGGGGCCTCTTTATTGCCCCCTATGTCGCTCCTGTGGTGGCCGTCACCTTCACCTGGAGTTTTATTCTGGACCCCCAACTGGGCGTCCTCAACTGGCTGGCCGTGAACACGGGCCTCCTGACACAACCGATTCCGTTCCTATCCCAGCGCTGGATGGAACTGGATATCATGGGGATGAGTGTCCGTCTGCCCCTGGCGCTCACTTCGGTGATCCTATTCGAGGGATGGCGCTACTTTCCCTTTGCCTTTCTGTTCATTCTTGCACGCCTCCAGAGCATTCCGGATGAGCTC
Source organism: Bacteroidales bacterium (assembly GCA_048632525.1). Classification (GTDB taxonomy): domain Bacteria; phylum Desulfobacterota; class DSM-4660; order Desulfatiglandales; family Desulfatiglandaceae; genus 4484-190-2. The sequence continues at coordinate 978 of JAIWDV010000133.1, forward strand.
TACCAGGCTGCATCGGTCGACGGGGCAAGCCCGTTTCAGCGGTTCTACAACATCACTCTTCCTCAGCTTGCCACGGTCTTGTCAACGCTGTTTCTCTTCCGCTTCATCTGGACCATCAACAAGTTCGACGACATTTTTCTGCTCACACGAGGACATGCCGGGACCAAGGTCATGACCATAAAGGTATACGATTACGCCTTTGGTGAGTTCAACATAGGGGCGGGTTCTGCGGTGGCCATGGTCCTTTTTGCGATTCTCTTGCTCTTTCTCTTTATCTACTTCCGCTGGATTGTGAAGGAGACGTAACGTTTGGCAGGATCGCAACGCCCAGATTTTTTTATTTTAAAGGGCTAAATCTATGCAGCATAATGAAATAATAGATGGAGATGCAATAGGATGAGTCGAGAACATTTGGAGACAAACATCATCCGGATCCTCCGGATATTGGGGATCATCTTCTTCGTCATAATCGTTGCCTTCCCCTTCTACTGGATGATCGTCTCTTCTTTCAAGTCCCTTGAAGAGATTCTCCTGAGGCCCGCGAACCTATGGCTGGATATCAGGAAAATTAATTTCCGTGCCTACTATGAAGTCCTTTTTGAACACGGCTTTGCCCGGCACATCTCTAACAGCGCATATGTCTCAATCATCACCGTGGCGCTCTCTGTCACATTAGCCACAGTGGGGGGATACGCCGTCACCCGGCTCCGTTTTCGCGGCCAGGCGTTTATGTCTTACAGCATCCTGATTATCTATATGTTCCCGGCCATCGTCCTGGTGATCCCCCTTTATGTGGTATTTTCCCACATGGGGCTGCGGGATTCCATGCATGTGCTCATTCTGGTCTACCTGGCCCAGACTCTTCCTGTGGCACTATACATGCTCCGGAGCTATTTTCAAACCCTCCCCGTTGAAATAGAGTACGCAGGACTGATAGATGGTTGCAGCCGTTTGGGTGTGATCTGGCGTATCATTATTCCCCTCTCCGCACCGGCACTTGCAAGCGTTGCCCTATACACATTTATGATCGCCTGGAATGAGTTCCTATTTGCCTTCATGTTTCTGGATACCCCTGAAAAATTCACCCTATCCAGAGGGGTCGTCCAGTTAGCAGGAAGTGTACATTTATCCAAGCAGCTCGTGATGGCCGCTTCAGTCATGGTGACTGTCCCCATTCTCGTTTTGTTCCTTTTCTTTGAACGCCACCTGGTTCGGGGCCTTACTTCGGGGGCCATGAAAGGTTAAACATGGCATCACTGACCTTAAAAGCAATTAACAAACGATTTGGGGGAGTTATAGCAGTTTCCGGTGTAGATCTCGAGGTGAAAGATGGGGAGTTCTGTGTACTTTTAGGGCCCTCGGGCTGTGGAAAGAGTACGCTGCTCAATATTATTGCAGGTTTGATTCCCCAGGATCAAGGTACAGTACTACTGGATGGTCAGTCCGTTGACAGTCTCGCCCCGCGGGACCGGGATATCGCTATGGTTTTCCAAAGCTATGCCCTTTACCCCCACATGTCGGTATCCCAGAATCTGAGCTTCGGGCTTCGCATGCGCGGAATCCCCAAGCCAACCATCCGTGAGAGTGTACAGTGGGTAGCCCGCCTCCTGGGCATAGAAGATCTTCTGGACCGAAAACCACGGGAACTCTCTGGAGGACAGCGGCAGCGCGTGGCCATGGGCAGGGCGTTAGTGCGCCGGCCCAGGCTTTTTCTCCTGGATGAGCCTCTGAGCAACCTGGACGCCCGCTTACGGGCCAACGTAAGGCTGGAACTCAAACAGATGCACCAACAAATCCAGGGGACAATGATTTATGTCACCCATGACCAGGTGGAAGCCATGACCCTCGGGGACAAGGTGGTAGTTATGCGCGACGGAAAGGTACACCAGATCGGTCCCCCCGAGGCTATCTACTCCTACCCTTCGGACACATTTGTGGCCACCTTCATCGGATCGCCAGAGATAAATATGTACAGGGGAATGCTCGTTCGAAAAGATGGTCTTCCCCATTTCCAGGGAGCAGGGTTCTCCCTGAACCTTGGCAGGCTTCAGATCGACCTTAAAGAAGGCGAAGTAGAAGTGGGAATCCGCCCTGAGGATATCGGAACCGGTCAGGCTGAGGCCGTGGATCTCAGGGCCGAGGTGGAGATGATAAGTTACGTGGGTTCAGAAAAGTATATCCACGCCCGTCTCGGTGATGAGGCGTTGACATTCTGCGCTCCTAAGGACACGGCCTTGCAACCGGGGAACGTTGTTCACGTGGCTATTGATCCGGGCCGAGTGCATATTTTCCATAAAGGCCGGAGAATCTGACGTACCCCAATTCCAAAAACATACCTTGAGTCCGTGCCAAACGCTTCCTGTTTCCGGGACCCGAGTCCCAGCTTATTGAATGCTTCTATTTATAAGGAAAAGAAATTATTACGGATTTGAACAAAACATGATATAATAATTGTTGCTATATGCGTTGATGAACTCAATGGACCTAACAATTCTAATTATGGCCTCCATGTGGCCCTGCATTAGCAAGGCCTAAAGGGTATAATTAGAATTACTGCAATGGAGCCGATGAAATGGCCTGGGATGAAGAGGTGTGGTTAGAAGAAAAACAGAAACAGGACATTATTGATTTACTGGATCTGATTGATATAGATCTTGCAAAGAAAGAAGAGCCATTGTGTTCAATGCCTCGATCTATAATCGATGACCATATGAATAAACTATCTCCATCCGCGTGGAAAGTATTCTCATACATTAACAGCAAAGCAAATCTTGTGGAGTGGGCCAGGGGAAAGTGTGTTGTATCATATAAAGAGATTGAAGAAGTCACAGGCGTAAAGGCATCCCATATGTACCAGTATATCAAGGAACTGTTGACTCTTGGACTCATTGAACGAAAAATGCTTTTCCTCAGAAAGGAACTGAGAAAAAAGGGGGCTTTTCATCTATTTGAGGTTTGTTGGTATAACGATCAAGATTAACCCTAACCTTGGAAAAAATTCCTGGTTTTCGTTCAGACACTAATTATTCTTTGGACAATTGATGTATTTTATGATATTTTTATCTGGAATTTGAAATGAAGGCTCGGGTTTTGCCCGCAAGAGCCCAATACTGATATATTAAACAAAGGGAAAACTTATGGAAAAAGACTTCACAGAGAAAAGGGCTGAACAGAGAACCATCACGGATCAGTTTTATAGTGTGGAATTTTCAATTAGCGATGTACCCTCTCTTTATCAATTCAAAATATGGAATATATCATCAAAAGGGATATGTTTACTGGTAAAGGAAGGTTCTGATATACTGAAAAACATCAAAGTCGGTGACATAGTAAATATGAGGTACTACACGGCTGAAGCATCAAAGCCTACTGAATACTTAAAAACCGAGATCAAACATATCACTAAAGACGATGAGGGACGATTCAAAGGGCATTATCTAATTGGAATATCAATCCTGGAAGATCAATATTCGTAACCGATCACTCAGAAAAGACCTGACAAATCTGCTCGCCTTGATAAGCGGTCTTCCTAAATAATCGCATACTGGACATTTATTGGTAGAATATGACAAGAATCTGCCCAAATTGCGGGTACAAAGTAGAAAATGACCTTTTACTGGCCTGCCCGGAGTGCAATAAATTATTGGGCGATGATCCGGGACGCTTATCTCGAGAAGAAGAACAGCGAGTTATTAAGGGGCTTAAGCGAAATATACTTCGCGATATGCTTTTTTTGGCAGGAGCCCTTGCGATAATAACTATACTAAGTCTTTGGGGCATAAAGGAGGGTCTGGAAAGGATTACTCTTAAAAGAATAGACGAACAATTTGAGCAACCAGGAATTCAAACACTCCTTGAGGATGTGGCCAGAACAAAAACCAAGGACCTGATGCAGCGGCAAATTGACCCGGAGTTAAAGCGGCTTCGCAAGGAACTGTCAGAGCAAGTGGCTCAATTTGAGAAATTTCAGGCCATTATGAGGGAAAGGCTGCAGAGGAGCTATAAAGTCATATCGAATGAGGGGCTGAGATTTCAAAAGAGGGGCAGCATATTTGAACTGGGGGATGCTGCAATTAGCCACATGAGTCGTTCCGCTTATGAAGAGCTTCTGGAAATTTTGAACGACCCGCGTGATGCTTCCCTCCAGTTAGCAGCGAAATCAGAGGTCACCAGGGTCAACCATGCTTTTATGAACTCTGCCCGGATCGCAGGGGTCACGCTCTCAGTGCAGGGCACTGGTGACACAAATATAGAAGAATCTGATTTCACCACACGCGACTTAATTGACTTCTTGATTGATGATCCGGACTGGCGATTTCGAGCCAGGAGTGCCCAGCTTCTGGCCGAAAAAAAGGAGCTTGGTGTTCCAGAGGCGTTGTTAGACGCTATGAAGGATGATGAAAACCTGGAGGTATTCAAGCATGCGGTCAGGGCCTTCGAGGCCGTAACAGGCTGTATAG
>JAIWDV010000134.1:0-5418 GCA_048632525.1 Bacteroidales bacterium
AGCTTTTGAAATATTCTCGAATCCGCTGTTCTTTTGAGCAGCCAGAGCCATGGTACCATGGTGGCTGTATAATGCGAAAAATGCGGATCACCCCCTGTATCGCCGCCGCCCTTTCCCTGCGAAAAGCTGGAAATTATGCCGTTAAAAAAACGTTTGTCTCCATCTGCCAGGATAATGGAGACTGTGACGTTTTTCCCGATAATATCTTCAAATGTTATGTTGTGATTTTCTGAAAGGAGGTCGAGTTCAAAGCTGAAAAGACCGGAGATTCTTTCTATGCCTTTAAATCCCGCAAGAAGCAGCGCATCCTTGCCCAGCGGGGTGTCAATGGCAATTAGTCTGTTTTCTTGCGTATAGGCCATGGTCTTTTTACCTTTTTAACGTTATTCAAATATATTAACCGCGTACAGGGGGCAGACATTTTGTTCGCTATTTATTTACCGGATAAACTCTACCTGATGAAATTACAGTACCAATCTGCTCCCTCATTGTCAATATAGTGTTGGAGGGGGTCAGAAATTTTAGTTATTGTTGGGTTTCGTTCCTCAACCCAACCTACCTGGCTACTTGGCGGGCTCCGTATTGGCTTTTAGTCGATAGGCGAGTTGATAAAGAACAGGTTCGGCGAAATTAACCACAGCATCTCCACTCGCGTCATGACCGTAAGCTTCTATCAGATCTAAAAGAAGAAAATCCCTTGATTGGAGAGTCCTGCCCCTAATTCCCAACCAATAGTAAATAGCGAGTTTATAGTTCATCTCAGTTACTTGGTCTGTGGGACTGGCTGCGCTGGCCCTCAGTATGGCTTCAGGAATGTCAGGACGGAGGTGTTTATTTTCTACAGAATCGAGCAGTTCAGACTCCGTAAAGTTCTCTATGTAGTCTGCTATTTTGTCAATTCTATTCACTATATAGAATTGCTTCTGAAAAGGGCCAGGGTTTTTACCTCCGAATCTTATATCCAAATAATTCAGCGCAAATTTATACGAACAATAATACTCACATGGAGGCAACTCTTTAGAGTGCTTTTTGTCACACTGCCATGTCTTATTGATTCCGTCACGAAACTCTTCCCCGCCATATACTCCTGCAAGAATCACTGCATGCTGCGAGGGGATTTTTCCTGTAGGGGAGCATTCAGATGTATCAAATACCTTTCGCAAGTGCTTCAGCAGTAACGACTTTTCAAGCGATAACAACATCTTCACCTGATCTCTTGATAAAGTATTGTGATCTCCCGTGGAGCGTGTGAGCAGTCTGGAAAGCCGCGTCAACGCATCGTTTTCATGATAACTTGGACTGGCTTCGTGAACATTCGGAGAGGAAACACAAGAGGGGAACGAAAATGTAAGAAGAAGAAAAAGAAAGAGAAGAAGATTAGAGCGAATATAATCCATAGTTTGCGCCTCCTTGTTAAAAGTATTGAATAGGCATAAACGTCACCTACGAGCAACTCTTAGTTATTTAAAACCGTTAATGATGTTATTGGATCAGTTGCGCGAACGTTCTGAATTCTTTCCGTAGCTGCATCAGTTGTTCGGATGCATCCGTTGGTTGCGTATGCGGTGCCTGTTCGTCCTGCGCCGTCCGTGGAAGTGGCTCGACCAGAGTGGACACCCATTCCCGTTCGGCCGGGTACATCGAAAATGAAGTTACCGTGCGAGCCGTAAGCACTGTTTGCACCAGCACCTGAATGTGGCGAATGCCATACGAAATTGTGAGTTCCGTTCGGCATTCTCCCAGCGCTGCTTGTCTGGGCGTTGTTATGAGCGGTCCACGTCTCTGTGGTGCCATCCGAAAGTGTTAATGTTAATTGATTGGTTTGGCCATTGTACGTTAGTGTCGCCATGTGAATCTCCTTTACAAAAGCTATGGTACAGACAATATTAGAGCTTTTACGCCGTGCGCTCGGTGTTAGCACGAGTGCTCATCGCGTCAGCTCGCACAAAATATACCGACCTGTGCCGCAATCCAAATCAAAAATATCTTCACGAACATAACGGTGAAAACTGGAATACTCCCAATTCTTGGGCGCCTTTACCAATCCGTGCTTTACCGGGTTATAATGACCTAAATTGAGTGTTATTGTTGGCTTTCGTTCCTCAACCCAACCTACGATGTCTTAAGTACTTACCAACTTATCATCTCATCAGCTATATTACTTCAAACACAAACCCCCTCACCACTCAGCGACACCTTCACCTCTTTAATCTGCTCCCCTGACGCCATCCTGGAAAGCAGTTCCTTGCGAAAAGCTGGAAATTATGCCGTTAAAAAAACGTTTGTCTCCATCTGCATTTTATGAGTCGTTCATGAGAAATGCGGGTTAACTCCATCGCCCGGTCAACCTGGTTAAAGGATCGGCTATCGACTGGAAGCGTGCCAGCCGGATGATGTCCTGGTTTCGGAAGGAAAGGAGCGGCATGATACCCTTATCGAGTATGATTCCAGCGGCTCGCTCAGTAAGGACCACCTCGGCACAGGGTTTAACCCTGGATTCACCCTCTTCTTTATAGATGTATAAGGGCAGGCCTTCGATATCCTGGATGATGCCAGGCCGGATGTTCCAGCCGTGATGCTAAAGGCCTGGGCAAGCAGGTACACACAGGCAAAGGATGGGTTGCCCCATAAGTAGTCATCGTGATCCGGAACCTCGATCATTTCTTCAAAGTCAAACCGCTCTACAGGGTCAGTCTCCGCACCATATGGGAGGCGAAGCATAAATCGGGGCAGAGCAAGGCCGAGGTATGCTGCATCCGGAAGTTTCCTCAGCGCTTCCCATGCCTGACTCTCTTCTGCCCCGTGCAATCTCTGCCAGTCGTCAGGGTCCGGCGTCCTGGCTAAAGACTCGCAACCCAACACTTTGTCATTTGCAGCAGTTATAAACGGCGCTCCGGCAGATTTGGCAATTTTTGCAATGCAGCCCAGTAGTTCTGCATCTTCACGGGAATTATCAAATATATAGTTGCCTGCCAGGACAGCCCACGGCTCGCCGCCGAATGTTTCAACTGTTTGCTCTACAAGAAGTTTATAGATACCGGTTGACCGCAGGTTATCTGTAGACCCCAGATCAGCGGCTAATTCGGCTTTTGATATATCGAGTAAATATAGTTTGAGCTGCTCATCTGTTTCCAGCCTGGAGACTAGGAAATGAACTCCTCGCCAGGCAGACTCTATTGCCTGAAAGTCGGCGTGGTGCAATATCCTTTGCATTAGCTCACTTGTGGCAGCATCAACAGCATCCAGCATCTCTGCCTGCTGCGGTTCAATGTCAGGAACGAGATGCGGTTTGACTATTTGGTTTAAAAAATTATCCCACTCTGATGTACCCCGCAATGATTCGGTCTCAGGCGCTTTTTCCCGGGTTTCTTCAAGAACCTGGTCGAGCAGGTTACCTGTTGTTTCTCCGGAAATGCTCTCTATAGATTTCTCCACATCTTTCGGAGGCGGAACAGATTCAGATGGTTTATCCGCTCTTTTGAGTTGTTTTGTTAGCGCAGCAAAAGTCAAAGGGTCTTTTATGCCTTTGCGGGTCTCTCTCAATGCCTCAAAAACTTCAAGTCTTTCAAAAAGACTGTCAGGATGAAAATCATCAAGTTCGGAAAATTCGATAGTAACAAGTGCGGATTCTTTGCCAAGGATTGGAAGCTTGATCTTGACTTTAAGTTTTGCAAGTATCTCATCAAGATTATCCCGATCGACTAAAAGAGGTCTTCGGTTGTCCAATGCAGAATCAATAATCCCCTGATTAGTCCTTCCGCTGAAATCGCCGAAAACAGCAATCCGAAAAGGCGTCTCAGGCTCTGGCACACCGTGTGTTTTCTCCATGGTCGAGACAATGTTGACCTCGAGTTTTTCAAATGAAATTGGTTTTGACATTGCAATATCTCATTGTTGGGTTTAGCGCAGGCTTCACTTCGTGTCGTTCCTCAACCCAACCTACTTAGCTTCCCTATGTTACCATGTCTGGTGCAGTAATTGATCATAATGTCTCAAGCATTTTGTCAACAGCCAACTTGGCTTTCTTCAATCCACAAGTATGCAGTTCACGGTATGCTCGCATTGCCAAGATTCTGTCCCCGCTTCGGGCAAGGCGCGTCACGTCTTCATCTGTCACTTGGCCTCTTGCAGGATAAATGCCCTTACGACGAGCATAGAATATTTTAATTGATTGATAAATTTGCAGGATTATTACCACCCCTGCAAATAGTGATACAACATAAAAAAATTTTATCATATTTTACTCCCTTATACCCAAAGGACAACGCCAAAACTAAATTACCCGCGGCTCCGTGAGAAAGAACATACAGGTTATGTCCAAACTGCTGGTGGCTATGCAATTGCCATTGGATAGCGCCCGGTCCCATATCCACCACAACGACATAGTAATACAGGGTTGGTTGCAATTGTGTTTCCGAGCCATCTCGGAGTTGCGATTCCGTGTGCAGTAGCACACGCAAAAAGATCCCCAATGCTCAAACCACCGGAAAAATAACGGCCAGTGGCAACGGCGAGGCTACCGAGACAGGCTCCTGCGTAGTAAACGGCAGACAGCGTTGCAATGGCCAGCAGTTTTTCTGACAATATTCCGGCTCCAATCAATTCTCCAATGGTGACCGCCGTTCCGAACTTCTCGACAGATGCCACAATGGCGCTGATAGTTGCAGTAGCAGTCGCAAGCGTACCAAATAAGGTGTCTGGTGCGGGCAAACCCAAACTTTCCATATTCTCCTTAAAGTAACCGTAAAAAGTCTTCTGAGTCATTACTTTACCTCCCTACCTTATTTTCAAGAACTGCATTTTTTAACAATCTCGTTAGATGTGAAGATAATCGGAATTACAAAAATTCATGAACTATCTGTTGTCAACATACATCAAAAACAAACCCCTCTTCACCCAGCGACACCTTCACTTCCTTTATCTGCTCCCCGGTCGCCATTCTGGACAGCAGTTCCTTTGACATCTCCGGCAACAAGGTGTTGGTTAAGATATGATCCACGTTTCTGGCGCCGCTGTCCACTTCGGTGCAGCGGCTTCCGATGGACTCTATTAATTCCTCATCGTATTTAAAGGTAACATTTCTATTTTCCAGCATTCGCTTTGCAATACGATCAAGCTTGAGTTTAACTATGAGGCGCATGTTCTTATCGGTAATCGGGAAAAACGGCACGACCTTCAAACGACCCAGAAACGCCGGTTTGAAGCGCTTTAACAACTCTGGGCGCAGCATTTCTGTCAGGGCCGGCGCATCCGGCATGGTCTCTTCGTCGGCGCAGACCTTCATGATCATATCCGTGCCCAGATTGGATGTGAGGATGATCAGGGTGTTCTTGAAATCTATTCGCCGCCCTTCCCCGTCTTCCAGCATTCCTTTGTCAAAGACCTGGTAAAAGAGTTCCATCACATCAGGGTGGGCTT
>JAIWDV010000135.1:0-5418 GCA_048632525.1 Bacteroidales bacterium
CCCCGAGGGAAGGATTCGGGTTGGACAGGCATCACTCATACCGAACCTGCTACCACTTGACAAATATGCCGGGGTATCAATCCTGTCCCATGATCATTATGTTGCAATTGAGGACTTGACCATTGAAAAGATGAAAGATGCCTTCTTTGCCGCACAAACCTTTGTTAAAAAGATTATGGATTTGGATCACGGGGTAGATTTCTTTTATATCAACTGGAACTACATGCCCCCGGCCGGATCGAGCCTGATTCATCCTCATATCCAGGTAAATTGTGGTGAGATTCCCACAAACCAGCACCGTATCCAGTTGGAATCTTGCAGGAAGTATTATGCGGAAAACGGCAAAAGCTTCTGGCAGGATTTTATAAAAGCCGAAAAGGAGTCCGGGGAACGTTTTATCGGTGAAACCGGATCGATCTTTTGGGCCATGAGCTATGTTCCTCAAAGTTTTTTGCCTGATGTATGGTGCATATTCACCGAGCAGTCTTCCCTGCCCAGTTTAGGAGATGAGGAACTTATATGGTTTCTTGACGGGCTTTCCAGGGTATTAGGGTACTTTTACACGGAAAACATCTACAGTTTCAACCTTTCAATATTTTCAGGCAGAGAAGATGATCATTTTCGAATCAATGCGAAGATTTGCCCTCGACTTCTTCCGCGTCCTATAGGAAATAGCGATCAGACCTATTTCCAAACAATCCACAAGGAGCCTTACAGCGTTATACCCCCGGAATCTGTCTGTAAAAAAGTCAGGGAAATTTTTCAGAAATGATTACGTTTTCTTTTCATGCTCATCCTTCCACGCAGAATATCTACTCATATAATCATCTACCACCTTCTTTGAGTCAAGCGATAGATACTCTGCATAGCTGATGACAAAACCCCTTGTATAAGCCTCAGGTGGAAGGGCTTCAAAATTTTCAAGCTCTATGTCATTGAGATACTGGGTTTGTACCCTGGTTGAAAGGGCAATATCCTGCAGGTCAATGTTAAGCCTTTCCCTTATTTTCCGTAATGCCTGTCCGGTAAAAGTTGTAAGCTCCACTGACGTTTGTTCATAGTTTTTCATTGCAGGCCGTGAGCCCATTTCATTTTCCGCTGTATCTTCCTCTTCCTCGAATGAAACCAATAAGCCCTTGTATGCTTCTTCAATTTGACGGAGGATCTGTCTCTTTACCTCTGCTGAAATTTCATCTTCAATAGGTAATGTTACAATAGATTCCCTTGAATACAATGCCTTCAGGTGTTGATATGCCTTCCTGATCTCTGATAATGATGCACCAGGGGGAAGTTCAAGGGTCTCAAGGTATTTGCTGTAATCTTTTCCGCTCATAGCGTTGTATGAATGTCTCTTCCTTCTAAAAGGTTCTCTGTCAGCCTTTCGATCTCTTTTGCACAACGTGAGGCCGGATAGGCCTGCATGTAAGACTGCCTTTTGTTTATGCATCTGGAAATAACAGCATCAAATTCAATGTATCCAACATAGCTGGAATTAAGACCAAAATATTTTTTGCAAATGCTTTTAACTGAATTTCCAATCATTATCTCTTGACTCGTATTTATCCTGTTTAAAATGATATAAGCCCTGAAATCGGACAATTTCGTATTGATAATATTCTCCATTGTCTTTGACAAACCTTTAAGATAGTCAATGAGTTGAGTGAAATTCTTTATATCATGTTCTTCCCTGTTTTTCCAGGCATTCTGAACCACATCTCTCAGGCCATGGCCTCCAAGGGAATTTATCACATGTCTGAAGAAAGCGTTTTTTAAAAAAAAATACAAATTTTCAATAGCAATTATTTCGGGAATAATTACGACTATCATCTTATCTGCAAGGAGAAATGTGTCTATGGTATTAAAGTGCGCGCCAGCGCCAAGGTCAATAAGGACATAATCTGCATCGAGTTGCTTGATGTGCCTGAACAGTTTGAGTTTCTGTGTATATTTAATACCATCAGGGGATAGAGAATGGATCGCTCCTATCAATAACCCCATGTTTTTTATCCCACTATCAACAACAAGATCAGGTAGCAGTACCTTTTTCTCGAAAAAATCCGTCAAGGAAATCCTTGGCTTATTAATACCAAGGAATGTGTGCAGATTGGCGCCTCCAAGATCAGCATCAATCAGGATAACTCTTTTGCCTTGCAGGGCAAGGCAGATCCCCATACTGCTTAATACAAAGCTCTTTCCCGTGCCTCCCTTGCCTCCACCAATTGTCCAGATCTCAGGGCTTCGTTCGTTAATTGCTTTCATAACCATTTATGGATGGGCACTATCTATTCCCATTCGATCGTGCTGGGGGGTTTGGAGGAAATATCGTAAACTACCCGGTTTACCCCTTTTACACTGTTAATTATCCTGTTGGACATCCTTGCCTGCACTTCGTAGGGGATTCTTGTCCAGTCAGCAGTCATTGCATCCAGGCTGTCCACCACACGAATGGCAATCACATTTTCATAAGTTCTCTCATCACCCATCACACCCACCGTCCTCACGGGAAGAAGGACTGCAAAGGACTGCCAGACCTTTTCATACAGGCCGGCTTTCCTGATTTCTTCCAGAACAATAACATCGGCAGATCTCAATATCTCAAGCCGATCACGGGTCACCTCGCCCAGGATCCTGACCGCCAGGCCAGGCCCCGGAAAGGGCTGGCGGATCACCATTTCTCTGGGAAGACCAAGTTCCACGCCCACTTGGCGCACCTCGTCCTTGAACAATTCTCTCAGGGGCTCAATGAGTTTCAACTTCATGGTTTCAGGCAGCCCTCCGACGTTATGGTGACTCTTTATGGTCGCCGAAGGCCCTTTAAAAGAAACACTTTCAATAACATCCGGGTAAAGAGTGCCCTGAGCCAGATATTTTGCGCTGCCCAGTTCCTTTGCCTTCTGTTCAAAGACCCCGATAAACTCCCGCCCAATGATTTTTCTCTTTTCCTCAGGATCGCTAATTCCCTTGAGGCAGCTAAGAAAACGCTCTGAAGCATCCACCAGGTGCAGGTCCATGCCATAATACTCCTGGAAGACCTCCATAACATCCTGCACTTCTCCCCTCCTGAGAAGGCCATTATCCACAAAAATACAGGACAGACGGTCTCCGATGGCCTTGTGAAGCAAAACCGCCGTCACAGAGGAGTCGACCCCGCCCGAAAGCCCGCAGATTACCCTGTCTTCCCCGATCCTTTCTCTCTGTTTCCTGATGGTTCGACGGACAAAAGAGGCCATGGTCCAGGAGGGTTCACATCCGCATATTCTAAAAAGAAAATTCTTGAGAACCCTGTGACCTTCCGGCGTGTGCGCCACCTCCGGATGAAATTGAACCCCGAAAAATTTCCTTGACGCGTCCGCCATTGCCGCAATTGGGCTGTTTTTGCTGCTCGCAAGCGCCACAAAGCCTTCGGGCATTCGGTCAATACGGTCTCCATGGCTCATCCATACTGTTTCCTGGTCCGATATTCCAAACCCATAGAACAGGTCTCTGTTATCTTCAATGGTCATCGCGGCATTGCCATACTCCCTGTCCGTGGCCTTTGAAACGATACCACCCAGCAAATGAGTGAGGAATTGCATCCCGTAACAGATGCCCAGGACAGGGGCCTTCAGTTCAAGGATTTGCCGGTCAACCTTAGGGGCATTTGTCTCATATATGCTGGCAGGCCCGCCTGAAAGTATGATACCCTTTGGGGAAAAGGCCTTTATTTTTTCAATGCTTACGTTGAATGGATGGATTTCGCAATAAACCTGTGCTTCTCGAACCCGTCTGGCAATAAGCTGGGTGTACTGGGACCCAAAGTCTAAAATAAGCACTTTCTGTTTGTAAAAGCTACTTGACATCAATTCGATTCCACCTCTCAAATTTTTCGACCTGTGCGGTTAGATGTAACTCAATGAAATTTATCATGTCGTAGGGTGGGTTAAGCGTTCATAATCCGATGGGTTTCGCTAATTACCATAGCTTACATATTGTGGGAAGTATGCAAAATAAGCTTAAAACAGGGAAACCCACCATTCTTTTGACGCTCAACCCATCCTACAACTTAATTGCCAAATGCCATGTTCCAGACCCGCCTTCCTCGCCTGTCATGTACAGAACGGGCATATCCCAAGAGGTCGGCAATGGCGGGCAGGTTTGTGGGGATGTGGAAGCGGTCGGTTTCCCCGTACAAAACGTTTACAAAACGACGTATGGTGATGAAAATGCAACCTCTGAACCCCTGGCCCAGACCGATCATCGGCACTATAAATGCGAAAAGTACAGTCTAAGACTACTCAAGCACAGGTTTGGAATCATGCCACGATTCGCACCAGGGCGGGCTTTGAACCCGTGAACGGTTACTCGATAACATCCATTTTTGATATTGTCAACCAAGAAATTGAGTTTGGTTTACGATTGTGAAGTTCAGCGAGAGGTCAGAGTCAGATGGCTCTGCCGTGGAGGCACAGGCAGGAATATCTCAAAACCGTGCAGTTTTCATCAGTTAACCTTGAACCGTGAACCGTTGAACTTTGAACCTGAGTTACCTATTTGAGACCCATACCCAGCCTGTAGGCCCAGTTCAGGGCAAGTAAGACAGAAAAAATAGCAATACCCCAGCGAGCCCTACCGGCCTTTAGCCGCAGGAATCGGTTACGTGAAATTTTAACACCGAGCAGCAGGCCCGCAGCGTTCCACACGAACACGAGCACAACCGCGACATACACCAGGCAGGCGATAGGGGAGTTGTACAGAGCGGAGGCCCAGTCCCCATGAGACATGGCCCAGAACGATCGGGTAAAACCGCAGAATGGACATGGATAGCCTGTCAGTTGAAGAAATGTGCAGGGTCTTAAGGGTAAGAGATTACCTGGAATCCACCTCGACACAAACAAAACGATCCCTGTCACTAAGGCAAGGGGAAAATGTGCCCCCACCACGTCCCAGTAGGAACGAGGGCGGGTCAAGGATAAGAACGGCGAATGGTGGGCTCCGATTCGCCGTTCTCCAGCAGAATCCATTGGAAAGGGTTACTCCGGTTCTTCTTCAATGTTAGTGTTTGTCTCTGCATCTGTATCAATGTCAGGCGTTTCAACAGTGGTAGCAGGTTTCTCGACCTCACTGAACACATCGCGGTAGGCCACGGTCAGGATACAAACCTGGATAGGGGCAGTGACAGCCATACCGATTCCGCATGCAATGGCACCGATACTTCCGATAATACTCGCGACAACTGAAAGGCCCAAAAAAGGCCAAAAATTGGTTTTAACAATGTTGAAACTCTCCATTGACGCAGGCCAGAATTCCATACGTTTGTCTACGATGAGGAAGAGACCGAACATAAGGAAAGCTTGAACGACATAAACAACACACAGGGAGGCCAGTTGTCCAATACAGGGGATGAGAGCAAGAATAAGGGATGCCACGAGAACGGCAGCT
>JAIWDV010000136.1:0-5415 GCA_048632525.1 Bacteroidales bacterium
CAGATCCAGTTCGGAAATAACTTTTACATCTGTCAAGATGTTATACTTGAGATCGGAAACATAAACTTCATCTACAATTTCCCTTCGCTGCCGCCAGGAAATGGGACGACTTACTATGATAAGTATATCGTAGTCCGAAAATTCAACTGCTTTGCCTGTGGCCTGGGAACCAAACAGTATTACCTTCGAGATAAAGCTAAATCTCCTTTGCAATCTCTCCTTTAACTCTTTCATGATTGCGACATTTTCCTGGTTCATAATCGTTCCTTACCCCCTCTGAAAACTCATTTTCATTCCCCAACGGCATTTGACTTACTCAACTTGGTCAACAACGTTCTTCAGCTCAATTACCATGTCAACTTATAAACTAATGTATGTCCCGCAAGCCCCCCTGAACTTTCGCGGTGTGAAGGAAAAATAAGTTAATAAGTTTAGTGTCCCCCTAATTGTCCTTAATAATATTGCCGGTAGAGCTTTCTATTTGTAACCTGATATTACCTTTGGTTGTGTCAAGAAACTGTATGGTCGGATATCTTGATTTTGCTTGCCTGAATTCTTCAGAAGGATGGCGATGCGGATTATTTTTGCCCACTGATACCACTATCCAGTCTGGATCAACTTTTGTAATGAGTTTATCAGCAGACCAGTCATCTTTATTTTTATATAGCTTCCCTCCATGATGAGGATAACGCAAAACATCTGCTTTGAGTGCGGTCTGATCGAGCTGAGGCCACACGTCTCCTTTAGCATCACCGCCCAGAAGCAAACTGAATTCTCCAACTTCAAAGCGAAGAATTAATGAGTCAAGATTCCTGTCATCCGGATAAAGCAACCCGGTTTCATGAAAAGGCCACAAAATTAAGAAGTTTCCATCTATTAATTCAACATGCTCTGGAAACTCTTTATAGGCCATTCTAAAAATAATTGTTTTGTTTTCTCGCGCTTCATCAAGTGTTTTGCGCAATCTTTTGGAAATATCGGAGGATTGAGTTTGACGATTTACAAAAACTTCCACAGCTTTCTGACGTTGATCTTTAATCCAGTTAATAACGGTTGGCATGCCGCCAATATGATCTTTATCCCAATGTGTAATTAAAATCGCTTCAAGTTCAGCGCTCTGCTTCAGTATGGATAAAACTGGATCGGCAACTCCTGCATCAACTAAAACAGAATGCATATTTGACAATTTGTGTATAATTGTGGCGTCACCCTGACCTACATCGACAAATATGACTTCATAATCATGTTGTGCTTTATGCATCTACTGCCTTTTTCATTTCAGTTGCAGAGATAAGGAGTAAATCTTTATCAATTTCATCTTGAGTCTTGTATGCATTCTTATGAAGATGAAACCCAACGATGTATTCTTCAGGCGATTGTTTTAATCTTTTAGCGCTATCCGTAGTAAGTTCTACCCAGCCCACGGCTCCCTTCTCCAGAAGCCATCCAGGCATGGCAGGAATTATTTTCAGCCAGATCCCATCTTCGGCAGATTCAATATCTTCAGAATCGTCCATCAAACCATCAATAACGAGCCTTATTAAGTTGTCTTTAAAGCGCAGTTCTGATGTCTCACAGGTGGTTTCCCATTCCGCTTCTTCATAATTGATGCGGCTGCCGTTGTTATTTATCTTGTCAGGCTTTTTACTTTGGTAGATATCTTTCAGCAAAGGGCGCTGTTCTCCTCCAAACCATGCTTCGATCCTGCGCCTATCACTTTTTTTGATTTCATACATCTGGTAAATTACATTATCAATTTCCTTTACCATATCTTTTATTTTTAGATTGTCCTGAGGTTCAAACAACGATTTTGAACTCATATTCCTCTTTGCATCAATGAGTTTTTTTGCAATAGATGCTAATAATTGAATATTTTCTATATTCCAGTCTTTGGGCAGTGGGAATTTTTTGCGATAATTGTTGATAGGAATCTTGTGCCCTCTTTGACATTCATGAAACCATAGGCTTGCTATTGGGTGGTTTAGTATCGCCCATAATGCATAAGTATAATTCTTTTTGTCGATCTCGCTTTCGCTTTTCGAAAAAGTTGCATCAAAGCTTTCAAAGGGCGCCACGACCTTTCGGGGATTGTCTGGTATATCTATAAGAGCAACAGAGCTCCATTTATAGTTCCATGGAGCTTTTCGGTTTGCCCGAAACATAACCATGGGGGCGTTTTTCTCAAGATGCTTTCGCAACTTTGTCCTTTGACTCTTTTCCCCAAAATTAGCATTAATCAACTCCAACCACCCATTCCTGCCATCGCTGAAATCTGAATATGGATTAGTCCTCCTTGCATTGCCACTCCATGGATGGGCCTTCTTTGTTTCTTTATTCGTTACCTTTCCCTTGAGCGGCTGAAGTCCATTCATTACGCTATAATAATCCTCAATATAATTTAGACTCTTTTCAATTTTCGATAAAATATCATCAAAAACTGTTGGGACAAGGTTTTCAGGCGGATTGGTCACATCAATCCGGATAGTTCCTTTTGATTTCGCTTGTTTTCCGGGAGATGGAACATCGGAAAGATGACGGACATAAACCATCTTAGACGAAGGGGCAGTCTTGCGTATAACCCATGCAATGGCTGGACGATCCACATTATCAAACCATCCTACCGGAACATCCCACTGTTCTAAGATTCGGCATTCCTTTAAAATCTTATGTCTGGTTATTTTTATTAATTGTTGATCTAATACTGTTTCAGTAAGGATAATGCCTAATAAACCGCCCTCTGGTAGAATATCCAAACAATGATTTAAGATTAAAGCCGAACGATCAGGCTGGTTCCTGGTTCTTCGCACATCAGGATGACTTTTGCTTCCACCTTTTCCACCAAATGGCGGATTAGCCACGATGATAGTTGGTCTAACTTTTATTTGTTGTACCCACCTTTTACCAAATTGTTCACTTTCTGCGTTCAGACGGGTCACTTTCCAATTGTTTTTATGAGGTGGATGAAACAACATCAAAGTCATACGTGCTAT
This sequence comes from Bacteroidales bacterium, assembly GCA_048632525.1. Taxonomy (GTDB): domain Bacteria; phylum Desulfobacterota; class DSM-4660; order Desulfatiglandales; family Desulfatiglandaceae; genus 4484-190-2. The sequence continues at coordinate 2,991 of JAIWDV010000136.1, forward strand.
CTTGACCGCAAATTCGTCCTTGTCATTTCCAAAAATGGTGCTAACGAGTCGTTGATGCCTTTCATCCTGTGGAATGCTGAGATAAGCAGCATTCGCAAGTCGTTCATACCCTGCCATTAAAAGACTTCCCGATCCACAAGTTGGATCTGCCAAAATCCGGTTGTCTGGAGGAAGCTCTTCTATAGGCATACGTCTCAAAAGTGTCTTCGCTAACAAAGATTTTGTGTAGTGAATCCCATATTGATCGCGAAGCTCCTTTGTAACAAAAGCTGATGCGTAGAACTTACCGACCATATCCAGACTTACCTGAGAGAAATCAAAAGCAGCGGGCAAACGATCAAGAAGTGGATCAAGCCTTTCTGCGATTCCCCTGGGAACTTTAAAGTATTCAGGCAAAATTCTATTGGCAGAAGACAATAACTCTACGCCAGATGTGAGTGGCCAATTTTCCTTCAATCGGTCACGAAGAATTCGAGCGCCAAGAACAGCGATAGCTGCATTGATAACGCTTTGCTTATATCTATCGTTTGTAGATTCTATAACTTCCGCAACACCTTTCTCAAATCGATCAACAAGTTCTTTGCCAACGATTTGAAATGCTTGCCCAATGAGGTTCGGCGCGACATCAAACAACGTGAGTTGTTCGGGAACTAACTTAGCCTTTTCCAAACGACGCGGTGTGAAAAATTGTTGCTTATCTCTAAGGTATTCTTCAAATCTGGAAAGGGGAATAATTTTGCTTTTTGCTTTTTCTCTCTTAAATGTAGCTGCATCTTCACACAGGCCTATTGTTCTCACCCTGGGTTCAGCCATGCCACGAATCTTTTTATATTCTGCAAGCACTATTACCGGAGTAGCCAGTGCACGAAATGGGGAAATTTCTGAATCAAATTGAATTTTGTCGGTATTTTCGGTGCCTTTTACAGATATTACAGCGGTATCTGAATCTTGACGTATGGAACTTGAATAGGCCACCATGTCTGCCTTGTGGAATTTTCCTCCCTCCCCGACAAAACGTATGTCACGGAGAAGCATCTTTTCTTTTTCAGAGTACCCCACCTGTTGAAAAGCCGAACTTATTATGTTTCGGATGGAATCATCCAACTTTTCATGCCCAGTTTTATGTTCTGATAACTCTTGCATGGGATGCGCCTCTCTTTTTGAAATGTCTGGTTTAATATCTCTTGCGCATGTGATTGCGGTATGATTATCACAACGCTGTCAATTCTGCTGAATCAGAATAGGGGATAATTGCTCCTGCACCCTTTTTCCGCCAGATTGTCTCCCTGTGCGCAGCATCATACACCATTTGTTCTTCAGGGAAAGTCATTGCAATTTTTTTGATAACTCTTTTTTCTTCTTGAGTCAGAGGTTTTACCATTAACTCATCGGCGTTTTTTATTTCATCAATCAAATCCCGGTAGTTATTAAGCTGCGGGCCATATGGAAGAGCGGCATAGGTTGAGCCTGTCATGCTTTCCCCCAAATTCCTGAAAGCAACCATATCCGCATACCATAAGTACTTGGCAGCAAAGAGCATTTTGTCTCTTTTTTTCAAAATTCTTTTTCCAAGTACAGACTCAAATTGCCTAAAAACCAGCTTTATCCTTGGAATTGAAAATGTCCGGTTACCGGTATAATTATCACCGGGCATCTGTCCCTGCAGCGCTAAACGAATGGCCCTGTCCATGGCTTTTGTCTGGATAAGCCCTCCCTCCCATCTCTTTATACTGGCAATACCAACATTCATACGTTTTGCAAGGGCCTCCTGGCTTAATTTCAGTTTCTTTCTGCTTTCACGTATTTCCTTACCTGTTAACAGATTAACCTTCTGGCGATAGGCATCTGAAATTGCTTTCTGGGTTGTAGTTGTTTGGTCAATGTCGCCCGCTTCCATACCGCAAACAGGGCATACGTAATGTTCAGCCTGAAAATTGATATCCACACCGCGAAAATTCATGGCTTTATCTATCTTTTCACTCGACATTATTCCATGCCCCTTTGGGCAGGTTATTTCTTTTTTTTCCATAGTATTAGTCTCCTTTGTCGTTCTGGTCCTTATGTAAAGATACGAGCCACATTCGCTTTTCTTTGATCGCATACTTTAAATAGGTCATGCAACCCAATCGCTTGCTTGCCCACTTAAAGGAGAAGAGTTCGGATTCCAAAATATCGGACCCGTAAAAACGCTGTGGAGGATGTTGCCCGACATAATCGTCAGGCGTTATTTCTTTCAATATGTCAGAAAGAATATTCAAAACGTCTTTAACAAGGTAGCCTAATTCGAGAGCATCAGCAGCAACACTCGCCGGCTTTAGAATAGAAATGCGGTTTCTTAATACTGCATCTTTTGCCTGCTTTATCTTGCTGTTAAGTTCCTTATATGATGGTCTTTTATAAATCATAGTATCAATTGATACTTTTT
>JAIWDV010000137.1:0-5414 GCA_048632525.1 Bacteroidales bacterium
CTCAGACCCGAAGGGGGGAGAGGGAACTATGCGGTAACCCCGCCGCAAGCAGCGGGGTATTGAAAAAGACTAATAAAGCAACTTAACAAAATCTTTGCAGAATCCTCATGTAATGCTAACATGTTTGTACTATATTCAACTTTTACTCGCCTTCGCCAGAATGCCCCGTGCGGAAGCACGGGGATGAGCCGACTTCGCCATCCGCCGTCGGCCATAGCCTATGGCGGAGGCCGAAGTAGCCACATGGCTACGAGCCGACTTCGCCAAAGCACTGGCTGCGACGGCTGAACGGCTGAAATGGGAGAGGGTTGGGGAGGGCAAAAAAGAAAAAAACCAAGAAGAACTTGTTATTGGGTATACATTATGCATTATAGAGAAATTCACTGATAGGGACATCCATTCTATGAAATTGGCTGCAAAGGGCAGGGAGTCGCTCTATGAAAAAAAAGAAAAAACTGACAATCAATAGAGAGTGGTGCAAAGGTTGTGGCATTTGTGTCGCTTTCTGTCCAAAGGGTGTTCTGGTTTTGGACGAAGAGGGAAAGGCTTGCTGGGCACATCCTGAAAAGTGTAAGAATTGCGGGCTTTGTGAGTTGAGATGCCCAGATATAGCCATTGAATTAAAGTAAAGGAGAAAAATATTAGACAGGATAAACAGGATTTACACGATTGTTTTTTCAACTTGTTAATCTCTCATTATAAATCCTTTAATTTACGTTTTACTTCAGCTTTTCTTTCACCAAAATTAATACTCAGGTATACAGGTTTTCAAGTAGCATCAAGGCAATTAACCAGAATAAGTGCAATAAAATTGAAGTGTCTAACGGATAACATCTCCGGGCATTCCGGACTGCTTCCCCCTTTTGCAAAGGGGGATTGAGGGGGATTTTCTAATACAGCCAGGATTTATTGAGTACATACTCTAAAGTGAGATAAAATTTAGGATTGAAAAGCTTTAAATTTAGGCACTTTAGATCACTTTAGGCATTTTAGACACTTTTTTTTCTGATTAACTGGAATAATATCATGTTTATCCATGCCTGCCCCGCGGAACGCGGGGTTATCCTGTCGAGGTTTTTTTTAGCCTGTTAAGAGGAAAAAAACATGGAATCAAATGTCAGATTTATTCAGGGTAATGAGGCCATTGTTGAAGGGGCGCTCTACGCAGGCCTGCAGTTTTATGCGGGATATCCTATTACTCCTTCCACAGAAGTGGCTGAGATCCTGTCTGAAAGACTGCCAAAGGTTGACGGGACATTCATCCAGATGGAGGATGAAATCTCCTCCATGTGCGCCATAATCGGGGCATCTTTAACAGGTCTCAAGGTAATGACCGCCACCAGCGGACCTGGCTTTTCCCTGATGCAGGAAGCCATAGGCTATGCAGTAATGGCCGAAGTCCCTTCAGTGGTAGTTAACGTGCAGCGTGGAGGTCCCAGCACAGGCCTTCCCACTGCCGTAGCCCAGGGAGACGTCATGCAGGCCCGATGGGGCACCCATGGCGACCATTCTATCATTGCCATTACCGCATCCAATCTGAGGGACGTGTTTCTAATGACAGTGGAGGCATTTAACCTGGCCGAAACATTTCGGACGCCTGTTGTCCTTCTGTTTGACGAGGTTGTGGCCCATATGCGTGAGAAAGTTGCGATTCCCCAGCCCGGCGACTTTGAAGTAGTTGAACGTCTTCGCACGTCGGTACCCGGAGGGACCGATTATCACCCATACCTGGCTCGTGAAGACGGCAGACTTCCCATGAGTGACTTCGGAGGAGTACATCGTTACAACGTGACCGGCCTGGTCCACGACATGTGGGGTTTTCCGTCCACAGATCCGAAGATTGCCTATGACCTGCTTCATCATCTGGTGGACAAGTTGGAAAATCGGGCGGATGACATCGCCCGTTACAAGGAGTATTTCACCGAGGATGCTGATATACTATTGATCTCTTACGGGAGCTCGGCCAGAAGCTCGCTTCAGATGGTGGAAGATCGCCGGCAGCGAGGGGTAAAGGTTGGCTTATTAGAGTTGCAAAGCCTGTGGCCCTTCCCCAAAGAAACCGTGCGAGAAAAATGCGAAGGCCGCAGCCATGTACTGGTTGTTGAAATGAACATGGGTCAGATTTTCCAGGAAGTAAAAAAAGCTGTGTCCAGGCCTGAAAAAGTGTACCTGGCCAATCGATTCGATGGAATTTTTATTTCTCATACAGACATCATGCAAATACTTAACTTGATTCTGGGAAAAGGGGTGTAAGATGCCAGCCAAAGATTATCTGCGCCAGCGTTTCTTTCCGCAAATCTGGTGCCCCGGATGCGGCCATGGGATTATCATGGGAAACATGATACGGGCTATAGACCAGCTTGGGCTGGAAAAGAACGAGGTCGTGGTGGTTTCCGGAATTGGGTGCTCTTCCCGTATGCCCGGGTATGTGGATTTTCACTCCCTGCACACACTTCACGGCAGGGCCCTTGCTTTTGCCATGGGGGTGAAGATGGGACGTCCTGAACTGACGGTCATTGTGCCTATGGGCGATGGCGACGCAGCAGCAATCGGGGGGAATCATCTTATCCATGCCGCACGCCGCAACATCGACCTGACTGCCATCATCATGAATAACAGCATATACGGGATGACGGGCGGGCAGTTTTCTCCAATGACCCCATTTGGAGACAAAGGCACTACGGCTCCCACCGGGACAATTGACCATGCCTTTGATATTGTAGAACTGGCCAAAGGGGCGGGCGCATCATTTGTTGCCCGAACGACCACCTATCATGTAAAGGAAATGATCAAAATCATTGCCAGGGCCATTAAGCATAAAGGCTTTTCAATGGTTGAAGTTATGTCTCAATGCCCGACCTATTATGGCAGAAAAAATAAACTTGGGAGCGCCGTGGATATGATGAACAGCTATAAGGATGGCACTACTTCTATCGGCTCAAAGAAGAAGGCCGAACATCCCGAGTTGATTGAACGTGGTGTTTTCCTGGAGGAGGAGCGTCCCGAATATTCAGCCTCCTATTCGGCGCTTGTCAAGAAAAGCCAGGGTTAGAAGCCAACTATAGCTTTCAAGAAAAGTTTTTGGGACAATCCAGAGACACCTCAGCCCTTAAAGATGAGGGGTTGAATAAGGGTGACAAACGCTATCGAGGTACTACATTATGGATACTACAGGAGTCGTTTTAAGTGGTTCAGGAGGCCAGGGGGTCATTACGGCTGCCATCATCCTGGGAGAAGCAGCAGCCATATATGAAGACTTGAACGCCGTTCAGACCCAGTCCTATGGCCCGGAGGCACGGGGTGGGGCCACAAGGTCAGATGTAGTTATATCAGAGGAACCGATTCATTATCCAAAGGTTATTAGCCCTCATTTTCTGGTGTGTCTGACCCAGGAAGCCTATAATAAATATTCGCATCTTATCCGTCCAGGGGGACTCTTACTGACCGATAGCCACTATACCAAACAAACAAACAAAGTGGATGCCCATTACGTTGCACTGCCCATGTATGAGACGGTCATGGAAAAAATCGGGAAGCCCATTGTGTTTAACATCTGTATGCTGGGCGCATTTATTGGCCTGGCCGGTCTGGTCAAGGCCACCTCGATCATGAAAGTCCTGGAAACCAAAATCCCGGCCGGCTTCCTCGAAATGAACAAACAGGCCCTTGAATTAGGGTTGCAATTGGCAAAAGATCACTAAGGGTCATTAACGGATCAATTTCTTAACAAAACCGATGATATCCTGTTGATATCTCAAATACCTTTCGCAGAAGTCCCTCTCGTTTTTGAAATCCATTATGTAGAGAAAATAGCTTAAGTCCCACTGCCCCATGATGTACAGGGTCTTTCGTACATTAAAGACCTTCAGCATAAAATCGACTGCGGGGAGAAGATGCCGATGATCTTTCCTTAATAAACCCATATCTGTCCGTTGACCATTGTCATGAAGTATATGGAGTAAGGGTAAAACCCCCCTTCGGAACACGTACTTTATACCTTCATACGGCTTCATTGTTTCGATAAAATCCTTATAGGCCTTTTTGCGACACAGGAGCTTAAGCCTTTTGTTGTTTAAAAACTCCAGCTCCCTGGGGAAGTAATTCCCCCTCAGATATGATATATAATCTTTTTTAATTTCAGCCCTTTTCTCCCCCAATATGTAGGCCTTGATGTTAGGATATCCCCTTTTTCTCTTGTGTGGGAGTTTTCTCGTCCGGCTCTTGAATCGTTCCATGACCTCCCGGCTTCCAATAAAACGGATAGAAAATACCCACGGATAATGAAAGAACTGCGGCTCAAACAATCTGTTACCCGTCTGGGCGCGCAACTCATCTATATATTTGATATAATTAAAGAAGTCATCAAAAGAAATAATGCTTTCCCCATCATAGTTGCCCAGATAAAAATAATTTATATGATACGGGAGGAAGGATTCATCCACATCCAAATCACTGATTCGCATGAATTCATTTTTCAAGACCCTTTTCAGTATGTCATATTCCTCTTTCCATTCTCCATCGTAAAGAAAGATGCAGTCAATATCACTGGTAAACCCTATGGCCCCGCTGCCTATGCCACCATATATACCGATTAGAATCGGCTGATCCTGGATATCCAGTTCTAATTTAATGCGGTCAAAGAGCCCTTTGATCAACCGGAGGTGAACATCTGCATAAAGTTGTGCCGTTCGGAATCCTCTCCCCCGCCTTCTGAGTTGTTCCCGATAGATCATATTGATCTCTTTCTTGAATTCCTGCTCTATTGGGTCCTTTCCCTCATTGACTATGATATTAAGAAGGTTGAGTACTTTTTTTTGGTACTCAGGGGTGATCTTTTCTCCGTAACGCTGTTTGATCCAGAAAACATTTTCTGCCTTCATGTCATCGCCGGCAGAAATGATCGCTCTCTCAATATTCACTCCTGCCAGTGACAGGGCCCACGAAATCTTGTGGAGAAGCCCTTTTTTATTAGAGGTATTGACGGTGAGGATAGATTGGTCGTCGTTGATGCTCTTAAACTTAGGGACAATTCGATCTCGTATTACTTCGCGTTTTTTCTCCCACAGAAAGATCTCCTTTTCGATATTAGTGTCACCTTTCAATACCTTTTGGAGTGATTCAAAGAGCATATTTTCAAGAAGCGCCGGCTCGTATTTTTGAGGGATCCTGATTTTATAAAGGTCTGTTACTACCCCATCCCGTATATTGATTTCTGCCTCCAGGATGTGGCAATCATGGATGGTTAAAATCCCTGCCACCTTGCTGAGAAGAAAAGGTTTGTCAAAAGTACTGACAAAACAAAGCGCCTCCCTTCTACTCAGAGGGACCAGTTTAACCCCGAGAAATGAATCTTTGTAAGAACTCTCTTTCATCAACTCTGACTACCCTTTAACCAAAATTTCAAAACTCCGTAA
>JAIWDV010000138.1:0-5394 GCA_048632525.1 Bacteroidales bacterium
ATTCGCGATGCCCTGCCCCGGTCGGAAAAGGTCTCAGAAATCTATTTCACGGTTCGATCCTATCTGAAAGAACATTGTGGGGGTTCAAGCCAAGCAACCGCCTTGAGAAAGACTTAACATCCACCACAATCAGGTAGAGTGCCGGCACTAAAAGGAGAGTCAACACGGTAGCCACCAGCAACCCAAAGGAAATGCTTACAGCCATGGGAATAAGAAACTGTGCCTGAAAGCTCCTTTCCATTAAGAGGGGTAGAAGGCCGGCAATGGTGGTCAGGGAAGTCAGGATGACAGGGCGGAATCTGGCCTTGCCCGATTCTTCCACAGCCTGCCTCGTGGGCGTTCCTTTCCGTATTGCCCGATTGACAAAATCCAGCAGGATGATGGAGTCATTGACCACAATGCCCGAAAGGGCCACCACACCCAAAAGGCTCAAAAGCGTAATGGGCAAGCCCATTATCAAGTGTCCCAGGACGGCACCCACCATGCCAAAAGGCAGGGCCACCATGACAATGACGGGTTGAATATAGGAACGGAACTGAGTCGCCAGCAGGACATAGATCACCAGGATTGCAATGATATATCCTCTAAACAAGCTACCTACAGACTCGTTGGATCGCTGTCTCTGCCCTTCAAAAGAATACCTTACCCCGGGATAACGGCTCATCAGATCAGGAAGAAAACTGCTGCTCAGGTCCGTGAGGATACGCTCCGCATTGGCAACGCCCTCATCCAGATCCGATATGACGGTAATCTGGCGCTGGCGGTTGATCCTGTTTATTACAGAGTAACCGCGCCCATAGGTTACCTCTGCCACTTCTCCAAACGGCACCTCATGCCCCACAGGATCGCGGATCCGCATTTCTTCAATGGTTCCCAAGGTGCGTCGTTCCTGTTCAGAGTAACGAACCATAACCTTGACATCATCTCGTCCCCGCTGGAGGCGGACTGCTTCCTCTCCATAGAAGGCCTGTCTTACTTGCCTTGCCAGGCCAGCCAGGGTGATCCCCAGTGGCCGGGCAGAATCCTTGGCCTTCATTTTAATTTCTAATTTGCCGGGTTTGAAATTGTCTGTAATGTCAAATGTACCCTGATATCGGGCTATCTCAGATTTGAGTTCATTGGCCGCCTTCTTCAGTTCCACATAATCACGGCCTATCAGTTGAATTTCAATGGGGTTCCCTCCCGGACCGCCAGTAAGGGTCGAAAAGGCAAGCCTCTCTGTACCAGGGATTTCACCCACCAGTTCTCTCCAGCGATTGACCACCTCGGTCACCGTAACGGAGCGTTCCTCGGCAGGGAGGAGTTCCAGAAAAACCTGCCCCGCGTGCCCTCCTGTTTCAGTGCCTCCAAAGCCGGGACTGGAAATAATCCCCGTAAGGCCGAAAGAGTGAAGGACAATATCTTTGCCATCCGTTTTTTCCCCGGAAAACTCCTGGTTCAGTTGTGGCACCGCGCCTTCGATTCTCCTGATTGTTGCATCCGTTAAACTGGCCGGTGTGCCCAGGGGATAACTCATTTGCACCTGAATGTAATTACTGGCAGGCTTGGGAAACACAACGTAAGGAACATGTCTGCCCCTGACCAGCCCAAAGATGATAATCAGCACGCCCAGACCCACAACGAGACTGAAATAGCGGTTTTTTATGACGCGAGTGAGTGTGGGAGCGTATATGTGCTTTATGGTGTACTGAAGGCCGTTCTGGATCCGATCCAGAAACCGTGTGTGCCATCTTTTCTTTTTTACGGTCTTACGAGAGTCACGTTCCAGGGTCCCGGCAAGGTGTGCAGGAAGGATGACAAAGGCCTCCCAAAGGGAAACCGCGAGGATAGTAATCACGGCTATTGGAAGAATTCTCATGAATTTTCCCATAATACCACTGACATAGAGCAGCGGCATGAATGCAACAATGGTCGTACTAACCGCCATGAGCACAGGCACCCCCACTTCCCCCATACCCTCGATGACGGCCCGGATGGGGGGTTCGCCTCTCTCATAATGGGCGTAAATGTTTTCCCCAATAATGATGGCATCATCCACAAGGATACCGAGAGTCATGATAAACGCAAAGAGGGACATCATGTTGATGCTTTCACCCATCCAGTAGAGCACGTAAAAAGCGGCCATAAAAGAAATCGGGATGCCGAGTGCCACCCAGAAGGCCAGGCCAATGCGTAGAAACAGGGCAAGGCAGATAAAGACCAGGATGATTCCCTGTATCCCGTTTCTCACCAGGAGATCGATCCGGTCTTGAACAATGAGAGATAAGTCACCCCATGGTGCTATGCTGATCCCAGGGGGAAGTTTATGTGCATTTTCCCGGATATAGCCGTGCACCACCCGGGCGATGTTGATAAGATCTTCGTCTCGCGTTTTTCTAACCTGGACCAGGGCGGCAGGCTGGCCATTGAAACGGCCCTTTTGCTCTGTATCCTGAAATCCGTCTATGACATCAGCCAGATCACCTAAACGGATAATTGTGCCATCGGCAAGCGTGATCAAGGGGATTTCTTCGAAATCCTTTCCCGTATATCGCTGTCCTTTCGCTCGAATCAGCACCTCGCCCCCGGCAGCCTTAATAACCCCGCCTGGAAGATCGAGACTTCCGGTTCTCACAGCGGCTGCAATCTGATCAAAGGTCAGCCTGTAACGCCTTAGATTCTCTTCGGAGATTTCAACCGAGATCTCGTATTCCCGGACCCCGGCAAGGTTCACCTGTGAGATGTTATCGAAGGTTAAGAGATCCTCCCGGACCTTCTCTGCCACCTTGCGAAGGGCCAATTCGGATACATTTCCGTAGATGGCGATGTTGATGGCCTCTTCCTTGAATGTGACCTCCCTAATCAGGGGGGTCTCCGTATCCTCGGGGAAAGTGTCTATGGTATCGACCTGGGTCTTGATATCATCGACAACCTTCTGGACGTCGTCCACATCCTCTTTCATTTCCAGAAGAATAGTGCCAACCCCTTCCTGTGCCTTGGAAATAATTTTTTTAATCCCCTCGACAGACTGTATCTTTTCTTCGATTTTGACGATGATTCCTTCTTCGATCTCCTCCGGGCTGGCACCCGGGTAAACCACCTGGATATAGATCCTGTCCAGGGAGAATTGGGGAAATACCTCCCGTGTCATGCGTGTCAGCGCCAAAAGGCCCATGATGATCACTAAGACCATCAGCAGATTGACCGTGACCCTGTGTTCAACAGACCATCGGGCAAGCGATTTCATCCTGATGCTCCCGTTTGGTCAGACTTCGGTTTTATGCGCACCTTCATTCCCTCTGTAGCGACACCAGGAAAACGTGTAATGATTTGATCTCCTTCTTCAATCCCCTCTTTGACGTACAACTGATTGTCCACACGCCTGAATATCTTGACAGACTTGATGTGTACTTTGCCATCGTCCACCACGTAAACGCTATTGTCTTCATGAACCGCCTCCCGGGGAAGAAGGTACAGATCATCCACTCGTTTTCCTACGATTTCCACCGTGACAAACATCCCTGGCATGAGCGGATGTCCGGTTCCGGGATGACCATCTTTTATTTCTATTATTACCGGCAAGGTGCGGGTGGTTTCTTCCATCTGCCCCTTAGTTCTGGATACAAAACCCTGCCAGTGAATTTTCTGCCCTGCCGCATTAAATGTGACCCGGGCCCTGGCAGGTGGATCACCTTTCAGATTTACGGTTTTTCCTGAGTCAAAATGAAGCCATACAATGTCCTGGGGCGGGATATGGACCTCCACCTCCATAATTCCGACGTTATACAGGTGCGCTAATTTCATCCCTGCGGTCACATATTGGCCTGTTTCTGCAAGTTTTTTTGCCATACAGCATTCAAAAGGGGCTCGGATTTCTGTCCGCTCCAGATCCAATTGAGCCTCTTTCATTTGTACCAATACAGACTGGCGCTGGGCTTTTAAAAGATTGATGCGGGGTTTAATAAGTGCCAGGGAATTTTCAATCTCCTGAGCCTTTTGGCGGCTCGTCAACCATCTCTGCTGGGTTTGATCCAACAGGGTCTGAGAAACCACATTCCGCTTTGCAAGGGCCTGATTACGTTCGTATTCTGCTTTTACAAGCCCAAGGTCCTCTTCAACGATTATCAAGGATGCCTGAAGGTTTTTCCTCTCCTGGGAAATCCGAACTACTTCCGCATCCAGCCGCTTTATTTCCGTACGGAGGCGGTCCACGTTAAGGCTGTAGCTGCTTGGATCAATACGCATCAAAAAGGCACCTTTGGGGAAATATATTCCTTCCTCAAAGTCAGGAGACATTTCTACAATCCTTCCGCGCACCTCTGCCGTGAGGCTCAAATTTTCTCCGGAACGTACTGTCCCGTAAGCCCGAATGATCATGTTTTGAGAGGTTTTGTGGGCTTTGAATGTCTCTACAAGAGTCACCGGATTCACAACAGTCCGGCGTGTCGGGTGTGGCCGGATCTTGATCAAGACCGCAGCAATGGCCCCGGCAATGATTAAAACCAGGGCGATTCTCAAGCCTTTTATAAATATCCGGCCGGTATTTTTATTCCCGGTTTCCACAGTTGTCATCAACCTATTTTTCCTTCCAGACAGGTTTTCGTTTTTTTAGAAAAGCATCTACCCCTTCCTGCGCATCCTCGGTCACACAAAGTGCCGCAAAGGTTTCATTTGAATATTCCAGGGCCTTTCCGAATTCCATGTCCGACATGCCATAAAATGACTGTTTCCCCATTTGAAGGGCCAAAGGGCTTTTTTCAGCCAGCTTGTTGGCAAGGGCCATAGTTTCTTCCTCCAGTTGATCCACAGGCACTACCTTGTTTACGAGGCCCCACTGTTCAGCATCCCTGGCATCTATCATGTCTCCGGTGAGCAGCATTTCCAGACAACGCTTTCTGCCAAGTGATCTGGACAAGGGGACGGCAGGGCCCATGCAGAAGAGGCCCACATTAATTGCAGTAGTCCCGATCTTAGTGCCTTCCGCAACAATAGCCAGGTCACAGGAAGCAATGAGACCGGCACCATTTGCCACGGCATAACCATGGGCAGAAGCGATAACAGGTTTCTTCATGTATGCAATCACATTGCTCATTTGCTCCATTAATCCCACCCATGCACGATACTCCTTCAGGGATTTCCCAAAAAACTCTGCCACATCGATGCCGGTGGAAAAGGCCTTACCAGCCCCTTTTACCACAACAACCCGGACTTTGGTTTCATTATCCAGTTGAATTAATGCCTGGTTCAATTCAGTTGCCATTTCTGAGCTGAAGGTATTGAACTGCTCGGGACGATTCAGAGTGATGATTCCCACATGATTTTCGTGTTCCACAATTACGGTACTGTAAGACATTTGTTACCTCCTTTGTAACTCAGGTTCAAAGTTCCATGGTTCACGGTTCAAGGTTAACTGAT
>JAIWDV010000139.1:0-5379 GCA_048632525.1 Bacteroidales bacterium
CCGGTGCAAGATTGGAGGATATCAAGGACATAATTATTTCCTGTGTTGTTCCGCCTTTGCTGAACACCTTTGAGGAATTTTCCCGGCGATATTTTAAAATCGATCCCATGGTTGTGGGCCACGACCTGAACACGGGAATGCCTATCCATTACGATAATCCTAAAGAAGTGGGGGCAGACCGTATTGTCAACGCGGTGGGTGCCTATGAAAAATATCGCACGGCATTGATAGCTGTGGATTTCGGCACAGCAACTACTTTTGATTACATTTCCCAGGAAGGTGCCTATATGGGCGGGGCAATTGCACCGGGCGTTATTATCTCCTGCGAAGCCCTTTTTCAAAAGGCATCTAAGCTTCCGAGAGTTGAGATATTTGCACTGCCAAAAAACGTCATAGGAAAGAATACCATCAGCAGCATGAACGTGGGTATTGTATACGGGTACGCCGGCCTTGTAGACGGTATAGTCAACAGAATGAAGGAAGAGGCCGGGCAGGACCTGACAGTGGTGGCCACCGGTGGGCTTGCACCGCTTATCTGTGATGTCTCCAAAACAATCGACCATGTTGAAGAGTTTTTAACCCTCGATGGGTTGATGATTATTTTTAACAAGAATCAATAGGACAAATTGATCGAAAGTAAATATGTCATAAAACCACCAAGACTCAGGCAGGGAGACCGGATCGGTGTCATATCTCCTGCAGGCCCTGTCAGTGAGTCGGATCTTCAACCCGGCCTGAGAATGCTGACGTCTTCAGGCTTTAAGGTTTATCTCGCACCTCATGTGTACAACAATACAGGTTACCTGGCAGGGGACGATGAAGTTCGCCTCAAAGACCTCCATGATATGTTTCTGGACCCGGAGGTAAAGGCCATTTTTTGTGCCAGAGGTGGTTACGGGAGCCTGAGGCTCCTTGATAAGATCCACTATGACCTGATCAAGGAAAACCCGAAGATCATTGTGGGGTACAGCGACATCACAGCACTTTTTATGGCAATTTATGAAAAGACCGGCCTGATCACCTTTCATGGCCCGATGGTCCGGGACCTCTCCTACAACAGCGGCAGAAACTGGGACAGCCTGCTTCGGCTTCTGTCTTCCGCCAAATCCCTGGAATTGAGTATGACAGAGAAGGCTGCGCTTATACCAGGCAGGGCCAAAGGGCCCTTGATTGGGGGTAATTTGAGCCTGATCTGTCATCTTGTGGGAACCCCTTTTCTGCCTTCTCTTGACGGGTGTATCCTGTTTATTGAAGAAAGAGGGGAGCCTATCTATCGATTAGACCGGATGTTGGTTCATCTGGGTCTCTCCGGGCATTTAAAGCACCTTGCCGGCTTGATTACCGGCCAATTTGAAGAGTGCGGGGACACAGCAGCTATTAACGGGTTATTGATGGATATAGTATCGGATTTGAACATCCCTCTTGCAACCGGCCTTATCGTTGGACACGGACAAAAAAACCTGGCCCTTCCGCTCGGTCTCAAGGCCGAGCTTGATACCGATCGCATGACCCTGTCCTTTATGGAAGGGGGTGTCATGTGAAAACCGGAAGGAGGAATTGACGCATGCTTTATCCGAATTCCGAATTCCGAACTCATCATGAAAGAACCTGATAATCTTCCCAGAATCAAAAACTGGATAGAAGAGGGTGTGAGCGCAGTAAGGGTGACTGGCCTTTCCGGCTCCGCACAGTCTTATTATTTTGCCCAATTCCTGGCGGATATCAAAGCACCCTCATTAGTTATCCTTCCCGACCGAAAAGAGGCAGAAAGGTTAAATAAAGAACTCCAGTTTTTTATGTCAACCCCGGACATAGAAGATACGGCTGGAAGTATGCGGCTTCTGGACTTTCCTCCATACGACGTGACGCCTCTTACAGGACTCAGCCCTCATAGAGAAGTGTCGACCCGGCGTCTTCAAGCCTTGTATGCTCTCATGTCTGAGGGCAATCCGGTGGTCGTTACCTCCCTTGATGCGATATTTTTCAGGATTTTGCCAAAGGAGGCGCTTGTCAGGTTTATTGAGTATTTGGAGGTGGAAGAAGAGGTAGAGCGGGATCTTCTTATCCAAAGACTCGAAATAGGTGGGTATCAGCGAACATCACTGGTGGAAGAGAGGGGGGATTATTCTGTCCGGGGTGGTGTAATCGATCTGTTTTCACCTCTTTATCCGTTGCCGATTCGCCTGGAGTTTTGGGGAGATCGTCTGGAATCCATCCGTCAATTTGATCCGTTGAGTCAAAGGTCACAGAATTATCTAAAAGAAATGATTCTTCTCCCTGCCAATGAAATCATCATGGACAAGGAAAATATTAAAAGGGCCCGGTCCATGGGCAGGCTTCCAAACCGCTTTGAAGGAGGGATGGGCTTTCCCGGGCAGGAGGCCTGGCTCAATCACTTTTATCCCTGCCTTGATACGCTATTTAACTATCTTCCTCAACATGGACTGATTGTCCTTTTTGATTCACACAGGGGGGAAAGTAAATGGGAAAAGATGAAAAAGCGGTTTCAGGGAGATGTGGAGAAATTTCGCAAAGAAGCAGCCCAGAAAGTAGCCCCTTTTCCCGAAATTGAAGACATTCTGGTCCCCTTCCAGGAAATAGTTCAACATTATGAAAATCGTCAACGAGTTGAATTCAGTGAACTGGATATAGGTGAAAGCGTAGCCCGGCGGCAGGCAATCCACGTTAAAGGGCAATTCCAGCTTGATGACGATCTGGAAGTTCGGCTTGCAGGTAGAGGCAGGGTTTCCATGGCACCCCTGGCCCAAAAAATATCCAAATGGCTCGAATCCCACAGCAGGGTTGTCCTTGTGAGCCGAACAGAACAACAGGCAAATCGCTTAAAAGAAATTCTGGGAAACTATGACGTGCCAGTGGAGCATGTGGCACAAAATTGGGCTGAGATACCGGATGGGGCCGGGCTAAGCATCTGCCTGGGTCGACTTTCAAAGGGTTTCACCTGGCCGGACATGGGCCTTTATGTGGTCAGCGAAGATGAAATCTTTGGGTCAAAGAAGGGCCGGTCCATACGCAAACGAAAAGCACGCGAAAATGCATTGAACTGGTCAAGTTTTAGCCAGCTCAAGGCCGGGGATTATGTTGTTCATGAGGAACACGGCATAGGTCGCTACGGCGGTCTTTCAAACATGGAAATAGAGTATAAGGTCAACGATTACGTGCTGATCGAATATGCCCACAATGACAGGCTTTACATACCGGCTGATCGCATAAACATATTGCAAAAATATGCTGGAGCGGATCAAGCACATCCAAAACTGGACCGTCTGGGGGGCCATTCCTGGAGTATTGCCAAACAAAAGGCAAAGAAATCCGTCAAAAGGATCGCAAAACAGCTCATAGACCTGTACGCCTTGAGAAAATACAGAAAAGGGTACGCCTTTTCTTTGCCGGACCATCATTACCGTGAATTCGAAGCTACCTTTGAGCATGAGGAAACAAACGATCAGATAAAGGCCATTGAAGATGTACTGGAGGATATGGCGGCTGAGAAGCCCATGGATCGTCTGATATGCGGGGATGTTGGGTTTGGAAAAACCGAGGTAGCTATACGGGCTGCATTCAAAGCAGTATCGGATGCAAAGCAGGTTGCCGTTCTTGTCCCGACCACGGTCCTGGCCGAGCAGCACTACGGGACGTTCAAGAAAAGGATGGATACTTACTCAATCCGCGTTGGACTCCTTAGTAGGTTCAAGACCAGGGCGCAGCAGTCCGAGATCTTGAAGAATCTCGGAATCGGAGAGATTGACATTTTGATTGGAACCCACCGGATATTTCAAAAAGATGTCAAATTCAGGTCCCTGGGGCTCCTTATCATTGACGAAGAGCAGCGATTTGGTGTGAAGCAAAAAGAGGCGTTGAAAAAGTATCGGGCCATGGTGGATGTATTGGCCTTAACTGCAACTCCCATCCCGAGGACTTTCCAGATGTCCATGATGGGTGTTCGAGACCTGAGCATTATTGAAACGCCTCCTGAAGACAGGCTTGCCATCGAGACATATCTTTCCCCATATGATGAAGCACTCATTGCCCGTAGCTTGCGCTTTGAATTGGAAAGAAAAGGGCAGGCTTTTTTTGTCCACAATAAAGTGCAGACCATTGATTACATGGCAGACCGGTTAAGTAAGCTTGTTCCTGAAGCCCGCGTTGCCATTGGCCATGGCCAGATGACGGCAAGAGAACTGGAAAGCACCATGATGCGCTTTATCAATAAGGAGATAGATGTGCTGGTGTGCACGACCATCATAGAATCAGGCCTTGATATTCCATCGGCCAATACCATTCTCATCAATGAGGTTGACCGCCTCGGTTTGGCCCAGATATATCAATTAAGGGGCAGAGTCGGCAGATCCAAAGAAAAGGCCTATGCCTATTTACTAATCTCAAGGGGCTCTGTCCTGACGAGAGATGCAGAAAAACGGTTGAAGGCCCTTATGGACTTTTCCCACCTCGGTGCGGGGCTTCACCTTGCCATGCATGATCTGAAGATCAGGGGCGGCGGCAATGTCCTGGGTTTTGCGCAGGCAGGGCATATCTCAGCAGTCGGTTATGAACTCTATTTAAAATTAATTGAGCGCGCCACCGCTGAACTCAAAGGCGATGAATGGCAGGAAGATATTAACCCGGAAATCAATGTGGATATGCCCGCTTACTTGCCGGGAGATTATGTGATGGACACAGACGTGAGGCTCAATTTATATCGCAGGTTGTCAAATCTTAGCCAAAAAACTGAACTGGAAACCATGTCCGAAGAAATTCGTGATCGTTTCGGCCCTCCACCACAGGAGGTGCGTAATCTTCTTTCTTTAATGTCTTTGCGGCTGCTTTTAAAAAATACCGGCATCAGTAGGCTGGATGTGGGAAGTGATTGGCTTGCAGTAACCATTTCGCCGGATCGTAAGAGGGAACCCAAAAGGCTGGTGGAGCTGGTGAATAATGAACCTCAGAGGTTTCGTTTTTTGTCTCCAAACAAGTTGAGAGTCCGTGTTGGAACTCTTTCTCCTGCAGAGGATCTTTCTAAGATAGAAAATGCAATTGAAGAGCTTAGCCTTTCCTGATTAGAAGAGTTCCTGGATATTCTTGACCCTTACAACCATCTCCGTAAGTTCGTTCGACATGGCCTGCATAAATGCTTTTCCGTCGGTCATCCGTTCAGCGTCAAAGGTGGTTGACACACCTGCGATTTTAACGGTTAACGGAATTCCGTCTACTTCAATCGGATCACCATGCAGTAATCTCATAGTCCGGCGAAGCGCCAGTTTCGCATCGTCTTGCATTGTCATGGGCAGAAGGCCAATCATTTTGTTTTTCCCCAACTGACCTATGATATCCGCCTCCCTGAGGATATCAGCAAGCCTACGT
>JAIWDV010000140.1:0-5325 GCA_048632525.1 Bacteroidales bacterium
AAGCCACAGGAATAATGAACTATTTCGAGGACTTCGTGAGTGAAGATCGACCGAAGACGACCTGAAGATGAGATGAGAGAATGTGAAGTTATTTTTGTGCGAGCCCTAAAACCTCAATTGAGGTGGTATTTGGTATCTGGTACCGGGTACTGGTCAGAAGTGCTTACTCAGACAGCCTCATAGAAAGGAAAGCCTGATATGAGCGAGTACGTTATTGCGGTTCTCCTATTTGGAAGCGCGTTTATTCTGTTAGTTTCAGGTATTCCCATATGGGCAGGACTGGCCGGTATATCCATTGTTTTTATTCTCATTTTTTCTCCTCACCTTTTAACAACAGTTCCATACGTTGTCTTTGGGAGCATGGATAGCTTTGCACTATTAGCAATCCCCCTCTTCATTCTCCTCAGCGCGCCCATAGCAGAATCAGATGCGAGCAAAGATCTATACGAGACGTTACATAAATGGCTTTACAAGATCCCGGGAGGGCTTGGTATTGCCAACATGATTGGCTGCGGCATCTTCGCTGCTTTATGCGGTTCCAGTCCGGCAACGGCAGCGGCTATCGGGGGGATCGGGATTCCCGAAATGCGAAAGCGTGGCTACTCCCCTGCATTAAGCACAGGGTTAATTGCACATGCGGGTACGTTCGGCATATTAATTCCTCCGAGTATCACTATGATTCTTTATGGGGTAGCAACCGAGACTTCCATTGGTAAATGTTTTATTGCCGGGATTCTTCCGGGTGTACTTGAAATTTTTTTGAGTTGTGTCTGGGTTGGAGGGATTTTTTTCTATCGCAAATATGTGCCCACTACACCTGACGCCATTTACTATATAGAAGACCGGAAGGTTGAGGAAACATATTCATGGGGAGAGAGATTCTCATCTCTTGTCAAGGTCCTGCCATTTGTCTTGATCATATTTGGAATAATGGGATCGCTATATGGGGGTTGGGCTACTCCAAGTGAGGCCGCGGGATTGGGCGCTGTTCTTTCTCTCTTCTTTGTAATGACCATCTACAAAATTTACAGACCCAGGCAACTTTGGGGCATATTCATAAAGGCCTTGAATGAAAGCAGCATGATACTGATGATTATGGCAGCCGCATTGCTGTTTGCGTATGTATCTTCTGATCTATATGCAACCCAGGCCCTCGGTGAACTGATTTTAAAGCTCCCCCTTGGCAAGTGGGGAGTCATGATCTTGATTAATATTTTGCTTCTGATATTAGGCTTTTTTATCCCCCCTGCCGCTGTGATCTTAATGGTAGCGCCTCTATTGATTCCAATAATCAAAGGATTGGGATTCGATCCCATATGGTTTGCGGTCATTATGACTGTTAATCTTGAGATTGGCTTAGTGACCCCTCCAGTAGGGCTTAATCTTTATATTGTAAAAAATATTGCGCCTGACGTGCCGATGTCTCACGTATTAATGGGTGTATTTCCATTTATCATCATAGAGCTCATTGTTATTGCGTGTGTATGTATCTGGCCGGGATTGGCGTTATGGCTGCCAAATATGATGATAGGGTGAGCGGAGACTAATATGGGTGATGAAACCCTGAAGAAATGTTTTTCAGATAGCTTCTCCATCTTTGGAGAAAAGAAAGCAATAAGCTTCCTCCGGGATGGAATCATAGAGACCGAGATCTCTTATCAAGAGCTGGATAAGGATTCAAACCGGTTGGCCAATACCTTTCTGGGTCTGGGGGTAAATAAAGGAGACAGGGTAATCCTCTACCTTCAAAAATCCTTGATCTTTGTAGCTGCCTATCTTGGACTTCAAAAGATAGGAGCTATTGCAGTGCCATTGAATCCAGGGTTCAAGAAGTCGGAGATGTCGTATCTCGTTAACGATGCGGATGCCAAATTAGTGCTAACAGGACCTGAACAGGAGACAATAATAAAAGGAATAAATTCCAGGCTTGCGACTATTGTGGTTAACACTGGAAAACCTTACCAGGAGCTTGATTTTTTTCGGTCCGCCTCAGATGCTATGCCCAGGGTAGAGATAAGCCCGGAGGATGCGGGCCTTATTATATATACATCAGGAACCACTGGAAAACCCAAAGGGTCTGTGCTTAGCCAGAAGAACCTTGTTCATGATGCAAGAAATATAATAAGAATATGGGAGATAATAGAATCTGATGTGTTGTGTCATGCACTTCCGCTTTTTCATGTGCATGGACTTTGTTTTGCTCTCCATACTGCCTTAATGGCCGGATCCCATGTGCTTATGCCGAATGAATTTGCTGTGGATAAAGTTGCTGATGTATTGGCGAAGAAGGAAGGTAAACACACCTGTACTCTATTTATGGCTGTGCCATCCATGTATAGCAAGTTAACGGACTATCTGGAGGAAAGAAATCTGGATTTTGGGCACATGCGGTTATGGACATCAGGCTCGGCGCCGCTCCTGATCAAGGATTTTGAAAAGATAACAAAGATACTCGGTAAAGAACCTGTGGAACGCGAGGGGATGTCGGAAACGGGAATGAATTTTTCTAATCCGGTAAGGGGCGTCAGAAAACCCGGTTCCATAGGATTGCCGCTCCCGGATCTTGAGGTGAGGATCGTGAACCCTGAGACCTTTGTGGATGTTGAACCGGGCCAGGAGGGTGAGATCTGGCTTAAGGGTCCAGCCGTTACCCCTGGTTACTGGAGAAAGCCTGAGGAGACAGCCAAAGCATTTGAAGAAGGCTGGTTCAGGACAGGTGACCTGGGAAGGATCGATGAAGACGGGTACTATTATCTGACCGATCGTATCAAGCATATTATCATCTCAGGTGGTGAAAATATCTCTCCAAAGGAAATCGAAGCAGTCATAAACCAGGTTGAAGGTGTGGTTGAATCTTCTGTGGTTGGTATTCCGGATGAAAAATGGGGAGAGAAGGTGGTTGCAGCCGTTGCCACAAAACCGGGCTACAGGGTTAAGGCCGGTGAGATTCAAGAGTCATGCAAGAAACATCTCCACAACTGGAAATGTCCAAAGGAGATTGTTTTCCTGAATGAGTTGCCAAAAAATACCATGGGGAAGGTGTTGAAAGAGGAGTTAAAAAAGTCCTTTAAGCAGTGAGAAATGAGTAGGTAGTATGCAATATGCAGTAGGCAGAAGGCGACAAGAGAGACTTTCAAGTTAGCGCTGCTTACTGCTTACTCCTTACTGCGTACTTATTACATCCCCGCTAAAGACGGATAGAGGTGTATCGAAAATGGATGTGAAGAAAAAAATAACTGGAAAACGGGTTCTTATCGTAGATGACGAACAAGATATTCTCGATACATTAGCCGCTCTTCTTGATATTTGCAAGATTGACACGGCTTCTTCCTTTGAGGAAGGAAAGCGCCTACTTGAAACCAACGACTACGACATTGCGGTCCTGGACATAATGGGCGTAAGAGGATTTGATCTTCTTAACGTTGCGAACAAAAGGGGAATTCCTGCCCTGATGCTTACTGCACACGCGCTATCTGAAGAGAACCTCAAGAAGTCAGCCGAAAATGGAGCGCACTACTATGCGCCTAAAGATGAAATAAACAATATTGATGTCTTTATTGCAGATGTCCTTGAGGCAAAAGAAAAAAACAAGAGCGCATGGGTCAAGGTGTTCGAAAGACTGGGCAGCTTCTATGACAGAAAATTTGGTGGTCCGGACTGGAGAGAGAAGGAACGCGACTTCTGGGAAAAGAGGGCAAAGTCGGTGAAGTAGCTGGTTTGCTCCATTGAAATCCTTAATTTTTTTGAAGCATAATATTATATATGTATAAATTATTTAAATTTTACTTAATTTATAAGAAAGTATTTATAAGAAAGTATTTGACAAACTGATGTATTTTTTCTAAAATACCGTGAACAATGTGGAAACAGTGAAAGAACAAAATCGCTGAAAGGCGATGATACAATGCCCCGGGTCTACAGCCGGAGGGCCATGATCGCCGGGTTACCGACGGTTGGTTTGAAAGACGTCTTTGGGTGAGGGTGCTCAAAGGCGTTTCTGTTAAGGGGATTGCGAATTCAGGCATTGGAGAGATTAAAGGCAGAAACTTTTATGGCCATGGAAAACAAAAAGATTACACTGCTTTTTCCTGGACAAGGTTCACAGTATGTGGGCATGGGAAAAGAATTTCATGAAAAATTCAAAATCGTTCAGGACATATATGAACAGGCAGACAACGTTCTGGGGTATAGACTTTCTGAACAGTGTTTTAAGAAGCCCGGGTTCGGGAAAAAGATTATGCACAGGACTGTCCTGGACAAAACGATCTTTACACAACCTGCTGTGCTGACCACGAGCTATGCATGCTATAAAGTGCTTGAGCAGAGATGTAAGGAACTTGATATTGATTTAGACGTTTCCCTGTTAGCAGGGCACAGTTTGGGTGAATATACCGCACTACTGGTCTCCGGAGTGATGGATTTTGAAAGTTGTTTAAAGCTGGTTTCAAAAAGAGCACTTTATATGACAGAAGTGGGTAGAGGTTACCCGGGTGCCGGGCTTATGGCGATCGTAGATAAGAAAAGAAACTTAAATTACAGGCGGGTATGTTCTCTATGCAAGGATTTTGAACTATATGTGACATTGAACAATACCAAGAAACAGATTGTTGTTGGGGGATCCAAAAGGAAATTGGCGGAGCTATCTAAACAATTAAAACAAGAAGGCAAGTTGGCAACAATTTTGAAAGTAGAGGGCCCCTTTCATACCCCCATTATGAGGCCTGCGGCAGAAAAGCTTAAAAAAGAATTAGGGAAAAACCGGCTTTCTATCGGTTCAAAACCGGTCATAGCAAATGTATCCAGTGATGCTATTGTTGACCCGAATCATATCAGAAAAGAGCTTTACGAACAGATTTTTAAGATTGTTAATTGGAGAGGTTCCGTTGAAAAGATGATTGGTAATGGCGGGGGATTGTTCATAGAAGTCGGGCCAAAGAAAGTACTAAGCAATATGATTAAAGATATTGATCCATCCGTATCGTGTTTGAATGTTGAAGATATGGAGTCTCTTGAAAAAACAGTGAATGAATTGAAAAAACAAACAAAGGATTTATCTGAAGAGAAATTAACTAAAGAAAATTTATCTGCAGACAGCTCTCAGGGGGAACCCTAAATTTCTGCCCATCAAGACAGCATTTCCAGCTCTTTTTTTTCAAGCGCCCTTATCCGATCCCTTAAAAGCGCCGCTTCTTCGAACTCCAAACTTCCCGCCGCCGCCTTCATCCTAACCGTGAGATCCTCGATCATCTCTTTAAGGCGCTCCGATGTCATATATTCACCTTCCTCTTCTGCTACGGCAGGGACAGTCACGTAATCAGCCTCATA
>JAIWDV010000141.1:0-5314 GCA_048632525.1 Bacteroidales bacterium
CCCACGACTATAAGCCCCACTCCACCTTTGGCCCTTAATGCATAAAAGTCGATCAGGCGGTCCGTGACTTCACCTACCGGGGTATATCCCAGGTGCATGGCCGTCATGACGATCCGATTTTTGAGTTCCATGGTGTTAATCTTTATGGGTGAGAACAGGTAAGGGAATTCCATATTTTTAACTCCTTTCGTAACGCAGGTTCAAAGTTCAATGGTTCACGGTTCAAGGTTAACTGATATGAAAAATGCGTCTCAGCGGTGAAAAAAACCGAAAGAAAATCTCAAACCCGATGGCGCGGATTATAGAGAAAATGGGGCAAAGGGGCAAGAGAATAAAATGCTTAAGAATAAAAGCGATCCTCCTCCTCTTCCTCCATATAAGCCCTTTTCCTCCTTATTACTCTTATGAAGGCGTATATGGTAATCAGGGCTGCAACGGAGAAAAGGATTTCGTAAAGATGGTAGCTTAGATAGGTAAACCAGGTCACTCTTTGTCTGAGGGAATGATGCCATTTTTTTTCCAATTCCCCTAAAGGAATTGAAAGCGCTTTCAGGATAGCGGAATCAACATCTTCCCCCTGTCTCATATAGTTAAGGACTGTTAGGATCCCCTCCTTGCCGAATTTACTAATGATATAGGTTACAAAGCTTTTGCTCTCCTCGTAGGCCAGGGACAGGGATTCTTTATCAGGCGGGAAACCCTTTTGTAACGTGTGCAAGGGGATTAATCTGTCCCTGAAGACAGCCTTGTTTAAAAGAGACCGTTTTTGATCCATTAGGATATCACTTATGCCGTCGCTCGCCCATTGAGCAATCCCTTCATCCAGCCATCTCGGTAAAGCAACCCCTCTGATATGATGGTGAAGCAGAAGATGACAGAGTTCGTGTTTTAGTATGTTACCGAGGTTGAATGGGTTAATGTGCATTTTAGAGTGGTCAATCACAATAAGGTTTCTTGCGGGAACAGCAAAGGCCACAGTAAGGGGGCTTTCAGCCATCCTCTGGAATTTTGCTCTGTCCTTGATGAGGATGATGGATGGTTTAAGATTCAATTTCCATCCAAAGATACGTTCAAGATCGGCCTTTATCCCGGGATACATATCCGCCACTTCCAATGCAGAGTATTTCAGGGGAGGGTCATAAAATACGGCGAAATCCTTGTCTTTAAGGACATTAAGCTCTCCGGCGCAAAGGCTTTTTACGGAAAGGATGAGTAAAATTAAAAGAAGAAAGAGGGTCTTTATTTTCACGAACTTAGCTCCGCTTTGCTCCGCAATTGGGATAATGGAATATTGGGTTTCCATTTCATCCCGTTGGAAAATATCACGATTTATGAAATAAGCAAACCGTGGGTGAAAAAATATCAATATCAAAACACAGAAGTTATTAGGATATTTGAATAAAACATAAATAACAACAATATGTTAACCTGATAAGTTAAACAACCTTAGAGATACTGGGTAAGTGAAAAAAGAGCAAGTTCTCAATAAATTAGGGCTGTATTAAGAAAATCCCCCTCAATCCCCCTTTGCAAAAGGGGGAAGGTTCGGAATGCTCAGACTCATTGAGATGTTACAAAAAAGATATAAAAAAGGTGTTGACACCATAAATTGACCATGTTACCCTCAAAAAAATGAATGATAGTTCATTCATTTTTTCTTTGCAACCGCTTATGAGATGGTGAAGAGTGTAGGACTGAATTGATCAAGGAGGTCTCCATATGGAAAAAAAGATAAAAAAGGCCAGTGTGATTGGGGCTGGTGTGATGGGAGCGACCATTGCTGCCCAGTTGGCCAATGTGGGTATCGAGACGTTTCTTCTCGATATCGTCCCCCCTGAACTGACAGACGACGATAAGAAGAAGGGGCTTACCAAGGAAAGCAAGGCATTCAGGGATAAATTCGGCCAGAACGGATTAAATATCGCGCTGAAATCAAAGCCGGCGTCGTTCTACATACCGGAAAATGCCAAGTTGATCACCATAGGCAATCTTGAGGATAACCTGGAATGGCTAAGTGATGTTGATTGGATTATCGAGGTGGTAGTAGAAAGGCTGGATATCAAAAAGAGTGTGTTTGAAAAGATAGAAACGGTTTTAAAGCCCGGGACCATTATCACCTCAAATACATCCGGGATTTCGGCAAAGGCCATGAGTGAGGATCGGACAGAAAATTTCCGAAAGCACTTTGCCATTACCCATTTTTTTAATCCCCCGAGATACATGAAGCTCCTGGAGATCGTACCGAATCCTGACACACTCCCTGAAGTGATTGAGACCCTGGCAGATATATGTGAGAAGGTGCTGGGAAAGGGCGTTGTCTATGCCAAGGATACGTCCAACTTTGTTGCCAACCGGATCGGGACCTATAATATGTTTAGCGTTATCAATGCCATGGTGGACATGGGTTTGACCGTTGAGGCCGTGGATAAGCTCACCGGTCCTGTGATTGGGAATGCCAAAAGCGCTTCTTTCAGGACAGCGGATCTTGTTGGCCTTGATACGCTGCTTCATGTGGCAGACAATGTGTATGAAGGCTGCCCCGACGATGAAAATAGGGAGGTGTTCAAGCCCCCCGATTTTATCAACCAGATGGTCGAAAAGAAGCTTCTGGGCGAAAAGACAAAGCAGGGCTTTTACAAGAAGTCCAAGGATAGCAAAGGTAAAAAGGTAATCCTTTCTCTGGATTGCAATACCCTGGAATACAGTCCCCAGGAAAAGGTGAACCTGGCCTCTTTGGAGGCGGCAAAAAATGTTTCAGGCACACCTCAAAAGGTGAAATCTCTCTACTATGCTAAAGACCTTGCCGGGAAGTTTACCTTTGGCCATATAAGCGAAATGTTTATCTACGCGGCCAATCGCATACCAGAAATTGCCGATGACATTGTGAATATAGATAATGCCTTGAAGTGGGGCTTTGGCCGGAAAATGGGCCCGTTTGAAACATGGGATGCTGTGGGAGTCAGTAAGTCCGTGGCAAAGATGAAGGAGGCGGGATATGAGATCCCTTCCTGGGTCCAGGAGCTGCTTGATAGCGGGAAGGAGTCCTTTTATAAGAAGGAGGCCGGCGTACTGTACTATTATGATATTCCTTCCAAGGACTACAAGGAAGTCCCTGTTAAGCCGGGAATCATTCTTTTGCCTTCCCTCAAGGATCGGGAAAAGCAAGTGGCCGGAAACACAGGGGCCTCACTAATAGACATTGGGGATGGTGTAGCCTGCCTGGAATTTCATTCCAAGATGAATGCCATTGGGGAAGACATTATGAGCATGATCGTGCAATCCTCAGATATTGTGAGCAGGGACTTTGAAGGCCTGGTGATTGCCAATCACGGCACGAACTTCTCTGTTGGCGCAAACCTGGCCATGGTCCTGTTTGCGGCCCAGGAAGAGGAATGGGATGACCTGGATTGGGCCATCAAGGCATTGCAGGACGCATTGATGAAGCTCAAGTACTTAGACAAACCTGTGGTCGCTGCGCCAGCCGGGATGGCCCTGGGCGGGGGTTGTGAAATCTGCCTTGCCTCGGATCGTGTTCGATTTGCTGCTGAGACATATATGGGCCTGGTTGAAGTTGGCGTTGGTGTGATCCCCGCAGGCGGTGGATGTAAGGAATTGCTTATCCGAAATACAGAACACCTGTTCGAGGTTCAGAGGGGTGGGGTTTACCCGAAACAGATCGAGTTCATGCCCTTTGTTGCCAGGGCCTTTGAGACGATAGCCATGGCAAAGGTGTCAACCTCCGGACCTGAAGCCATCAAACTTGGCTATCTGAGACCGACTGACAAATTAACGGTCAATCGGGATTATTTGATCGAAGACGCCAAAAAGACGGTCCTGGCAATAAATCTGGAGGGCTATACGCCACTTAGACCCCTTGAAGAGATCCGTGTTGCTGGAGAGAATACCTTTGCCATGATGAAGCTTGCCTTGTGGACAATGCATGAACAGGGTTTTGCCCTGGATCACGATGTGACTGTAGGTACCAAGGTGGCATATGTCCTGTGCGGCGGAAATGTGCTTGAGAACACCAAGGTGAGTGAGCAGTACCTCCTGGATCTCGAAAGGGAGGCCTTTTTAAGCCTGTGCGGTGAACCCAAGACCCAGGCCAGGATTCAGCACACGTTGACAACAGGGAAACCACTTAGAAACTAAGAAAAACGGTTGAGTAGTCAAATCGTAAACAACTCAACAACTAAACCATTTGACTAACTCTGGAGGGAGGAAAATACTATGAAAGAAGCCGTGATTGTTGCTGCCTGTAGAACGGCAGCCGGAAAGGCCCCTCGCGGAATTTTAAAGGATACACGGCCGGAGCACATGGCATGTACTGTGCTGGGGGATTTGCTGAAAAGGGCAGGGGATCTGGATCCCATGCTTATTGATGACGTGATTATCGGATGCACCTTCCCCGAGGCTACTCAGGGTCTCAACCTTGGCCGTGTTCTGGTAATGTCCATGGGATGGCCGGATCGGGTTCCCGGAATGACGGTAAATAGATTCTGTTCTTCAGGTCTCCAGGCCATTGCCATTGGGGCTGAAAAGATCATGTGCGGATTTGCTGATGTTGTGATTTCCGCCGGTGTGGAGAGCATGAGCCAGATACCAATGGGGGGGAGCATGATGTATCCCAATCCAGCGTTGGTAGACACGAGGCCGGGCGCATTTACCGGTATGGGGTTGACCGCCGAAAACGTGGCCGAGCGCTATAGTATTGGCAGGGAGGAACAGGATGAATTCGGTGCCAGGAGCCAGCAGAAGGCTGAGGCCGCCATTAGAGCAGGTCGATTTAAGAGCCAGATTGTCCCTTTGACCATAAAGCGACAAAAGCAACTGCCAAACGGGCATTTTGAATATGAAGAGTTCATTTTCGACACTGATGAAGGCATGCGTCCCGGCACTACCAGGGAGAGTATCTCAAAGATTCCCCCGGCCTTTAAACCAAATGGAACAGTAACGGCTGGTAACTCATCCCAGACGAGTGATGCGGCAGCAGGGGTCGTGCTCATGTCCAAGGAAAAGGCCAAGGAGCTTGGCCTGAAACCAATGGCCACCTTTCGTTTCCATGCTGTTGAGGGCTGTGAACCGGAGTACATGGGTGTGGGTCCATCTGTGGCAATTCCCAAGGTACTCAAGATTGCCGGCATGAGCCTTGATCAGATGGAGTTGATTGAACTCAACGAGGCCTTTGCGGCTCAGGCCATCTACTGTATCAAGGAACTGGGGATAAATGAAGAGATAACCAACGTGAACGGAGGGGCTGTTGCGCTGGGCCATCCCCTGGGCTGTACTGGAGCCAAACTGACCACACAACTGA
>JAIWDV010000142.1:0-5232 GCA_048632525.1 Bacteroidales bacterium
TCTGTGCCTCTTTTTCAGCGGTGCGAAAGCCATTAGCCGAATCTACCAGGGTTTGACCAAAATCAAAAAGTACAGCCTTTATCATAGAGTCGCCTCATTATTTAATAAGAGTCTGGGGTAGGGCTTCTCAAAGTCCAGCTCAATCACCATGGAGTCAACTTTTGGTTTGGGGTTAAAGGCATCCTTTGACACTTCGAGCAAAGGACGAGGATGAGCGTGATATTTAACTAAGAGGGTCATGGCACCGTATGCCTTCCCGCCGGGAGAAGCAGTCAGCCTTTTGGCAACCTCAAGCTGAAACATGAGAACAGCCCTTCTAATCAACTCCCGGTTTTTAATCAGTTTTTCCAAAACGGGCGAGGATATGTTGTAAGGAAGATTTCCAATAACCAGGAGCCTGGCTGATAAAGTAGGCCTTATCTCGCGGAAATCCCATTTGAGGATGTCATGGTTTATAAGGGTTACATTGGTAATCCCTGCCCTGTTCAGGCGTTTTTGTAATGCATTAACTAACTGAGCGTCTTTTTCAACGGCAACAACATGTCCAACGGTCCGGGCAAGCGGCAGAGTCAAGGCACCTTGACCTGGACCTATTTCCAGAACCAGATCAGAGCTTTGAAATCCGGCGAGGCCAATAATCTTATTGATGATTTCAGGCTCAACCAGGAAATGCTGTCCAAGCCTCTTTTTGGCGCGAAATCCTGGTCCGCCTATCCTGCCTGAGTCCCGCTGTGCGGGACGATGATGGGCAGACCCTGGCTTTATTGAGCGTGTATGCGCCAATTCCTGCGCTCCTCCCTTGATTGACGCCAGGCTCTTATGTATTTGAAAATGGGTAGGAAGATAAAAAAGCACAAGCCCCCAAAAACAATCCCCAGAATAAACCCTCCAAGCAGGAAGGCTGAGACAAAAGCAGTACCGGCCCCGAAGATTTTTCCCACTATGACCATGGGCGCCTCCCCTGACCGCACGGCTGTCATTACTGATGAGAAGACTGCGTTTTTTTCCGGCAGGCCTATTATCCAAGCCCCCAGCCTGTAACTGTAGTAGTATACAAAATACCAGTTTAGAGGATTACTCACCCATGTCCCCAATGCCGCCGTAATCTTGCTTCCTTTAAAAAAAAGTGACAGCGTAATGGCAAGTACAGTCTGGAAAGGTACAACGGGCATCATACCCGAAAATACCCCGAACGCTATCCCAAGGGCCAATTCGTGGGGCTCGCCCCTTAATCTAATAAATCTCAGGTAGTAATATTTGATCTGCCTTTGGAATTTCACAATATATCAATCCATTAAAATCGTAGACGTTACGGCATCTATTTTTTTGATAGGAGAAAGGTCATTAATGGGATACTTGGATCTCACATCCATTGACAAATCCGCCCTCTCTCCATTCGAAATCCGATGATAACCTGCCACCGCGATCATGGCTGCGTTATCTGTACAATACTCCGGACGAGGGAAATAAACCGGCACACCTTGGGTTGAGGCGGCCTCTGACATCTTGGCCCGCAGTCTATTGTTGCAGGCCACACCGCCCGCAACCATAACCGCCGAAACGGATTTCTTTTCCCTTGCCCGCATAACCTTGTTAACAAGCACATCAACCACAGATTCCTGAAACGAGCAGGCGACATCCGCCAACGTCACGTCATAATTTTCCACTTCGCTCTCGCGCCACTTTTTAACATACAGGGCCACCGCAGTCTTAAGACCGCTGAAGCTGAAATCGAGAGAATCGTTTGACAGATATGGCCTGGGAAAATTAATCCTATCCTTCCTGCCATCCAGGGCTGCCTTTTCAATGGCAACACCTCCGGGGTAACCAAGCCCAAGGATTTTTGCGACCTTATCGAATGCCTCCCCCGCCGCATCATCAAGGGTCTGCCCCATCTGAGTGTACCTGCCGTATCCTTCAACATTGTAAAGGCTGGTATGCCCCCCGGACACGGTCAGAGCTACAAAGGGAAATAATGGAACCTCTTTCTCTAAAAAGATGGAAAGGATATGACCCTCCAGATGATTTATAGCCACCATGGGTATGTTATGAACGTAGGCCAGGCACTTTGCATAATAGAGACCTACCAAAAGGGCTCCAACAAGACCCGGGCCCACTGTTACGGCAATACCGTCCAAATCTCTCATCCGGATATTTGCCCTTAAGAGGGATTCCTGAACCACAGGCATGATGTTCCTGACGTGTTCCCTTGATGCAAGCTCCGGAACAACACCACCATAAGCGTTATGGAGTTTAACCTGAGAGTGGATCACATTGGACAGCATGCGCTGTCCATCCAAAACAACCGCTGCCGAGGTATCGTCGCAGGAAGTGTCTATTCCTAAAATAATCATTCAAAACCCAGCCCTTTTCTGAGCCAAAACCTCATCGATTTTTGCAACCACTTTTCTGAGTTGCTCTGCCATGAGACCCGCCCTCTGATACCTACTCTCTATATCCTTTTCAAGGGACTTATCGATGATTCTTTCAACGATACGTGGGACTGTAGGATCAAGGGCTTTGGCAGACAGGTGTCTATCCCTGGCAATGCTGAGCATCAAAGCACTTATGTCATCGCCTTTAAATGGCTTCTGCCCTGTCAGCATCTCAAAAAGGAGCACGCCAACTGAGAAAACATCCGAACGACCGTCAGTCTTCTTACCGGATAGTTGTTCTGGAGACATATAGCAGGGGAAGCCAGGCCCCATTCCTCTCTTGTGCTTGGAGAAAGGCATAACCCGAGCGATTCCAAAATCCGTCAGCTTTACATCGCTGGTCTTCTTAATCCGTATGATGTTTGCAGGCTTAATATCACCGTGTACGACGCCCTTAGAATGGGCATACTCCAGAGTATCTGCAACTCCGGCCACAATGGCCAAGGTCTCCCGGAGCGGGAGGAGATGCCCCGGCCTTGTGTAATGCCCCAGGTCTTCTCCTTCCACATATTCCATAGAAATATAGACCAGGCCGCTTTCTTCTCCAAAGTCATAAATAGAAACAATGTTAGGATGGGCCAACAGGCCCACGGCTTCAGCTTCCCGGAAAATACGATCCGCCACTTCGTCCGCAATACCTTCTCCGAATTCTGCTAAATTGACTGCTTTTACGGCCACAATCTGTTTGGTTCTGGTATCCAGTGCCTCGTAAACAACGCCGGTCTTCCCCCGGCCCAGCTCTCGCATCAATTCATATCGCTCAAAGGGGGGCTTTGTCTCCATAGCTACCGGTGTGCCTTCATCATCTTGCCTACCCGCCCATGACCCGTCACTCAATGAGGCATCCATATTTTCCAACCTGCGTACCCGTTCATTCAGGTCCTTGAAATTCCCCCCATGCTCCATGATCAGGCCGTAGGTTGCCAGGGCCTTAGAAAACTGGCCGTTTTGCTCATATCCCAGGCCCAATGTATAGAGAAGATCTTTGGTCTTTCCCTCCTCAAGCGGAAGCCGCCGGAACTCTTCAAGAACGAGATTAAAAGAGCCTTGTGACCGGGACGGAAAACCCCTCAACTCATTCAATTCAGAAGAATGGGCCACCCCATTCTCCTTCGTCTTTCCAGCGCTCAAAAAGCGTTTGGAAATAAGCAGAACATAGCCGACAACTAAGAGCAATATGGAAGGAGCAACCCTTAACCAGGTGTTTGAAAAGAGAAAGAGAGCCGTACCAATACCAAAATAGCCAACCACAAGTCCCAGGCTGGTGAAAGCCCCGAGCTCAGCATTCATCCTTGGCAGGACAAGAGTAATAAAAAAGCCAAAGACCGCAAGAATAAAAAATTCTATAATAGGAAGCCAGTCAGGCCGAGAAATAAAATTTTGATTCAGGATATTTGCAACAGAATTTGCAACCACCTCTACCGCCGGCAGGTTTCCTGATATGGGCGTAGCAAATCTATTACTTATTCCAGGTGCGGTCGCGCCGATAATCACAATCTTATCCCTGAAGAGGCTGGTCTGGACCTGGTTTTTAAGGACCTTGACAAAAGGTGTTTGATGAAAGACGGCAGCAGGCCCCTCGCTCCACTTAATTGGGGTCCTCATATGAGAATCAATGACCGGAACGTTGACTACCGATGACGGGCTGATCCTCAAATTGATTCCTTCGCCAAATACGACTGTCATGTCTTCATTTTTAAGGTTTTTGAAGACCTTTACAATGGCCAGGGAAAAGGAGGGAACATATATATCTTTTAGATATCCCAGCACATGGTCTTGATTTCTGACATATCCGTCCTGATCCTTAAAAAAATTCACATGGCCTATACCCGCAGCAACTTCTGCAAAGGAGGGGACAAGAGGCTCTAATTTGGAAAACCACTTGAGGTCATACCTGGTTCCTTCTTTGTCAAGGCCTTCTGTCCGTTCAAAGGCATGCCTGGATACAAAATCAGGGGCCTTAATATCATGGCTGCTACTTTGGAGATCAAAGCTGATCGGCAATACGACGTTTTCCGCCTTTTCCAGCGCCTTATACAGCTTGGAATCATTGTCCAGACCGGCCAGAGCTTTGGACAGTTCTTTATAAAATACAAGCCCTGCCCCCTGCTGGGCGAGTCCTGACAATTCATAGTTTGCCCGCAAATGCCTGACTGCCCTGAGACCCGGACCTTCCTGGGGTTCGCTTAATAATATGTTCAGGGCGATCACTTTTGCACCGGCAAGTGCGAGGTTATCAATGCATAGGGCAAGCACATCCCTTGGCCATGGGAAAGGCCCTAACTCCGATATGTCATTATCAGTAACCACCACAAGTTCTATATCCGGGTCCCTCTCTTCGGAGGCAGTAATTCTGCTCCTGAGATCAAGCGTTTTCAACTCGAGGGCTGCTGTAAAATCAAAGATCCCGGTTGTGGTGATAAATAAAAAAGCCAGGGTCACGGCCAGGCCGATGACCCAGTCTGGAAGCTTTTTGTTTATTCTCATGGAAAGATCTCTATCGAAAACCCGCACTAGGAGGCTGTCCGAGAATGGCTTCGTAGCGAGATCGAGCGAAAGTTTTGAGGGCAAGGCGACAAGGCCAAAACGGCCGTAGGCGTAGCAGTAGCCTACGTTGAGGACGTTTTGGGCTTGACAACGCAGCCATCAGAATTTGCAGCCGATCGCAGTAGAAGTCTATTCTCGGACAGCCTCCTATTATCAAACCAGTTTAGCTCAAGGCAACGTCTCAAAAGCATTCTGGCCCGATACAGTATGACCCAACAGTTAGTCGCAGAGATATCCAAAACCTTACATA
>JAIWDV010000143.1:0-5193 GCA_048632525.1 Bacteroidales bacterium
TGATAAACAATGTATATCATTGATGAGGTTAGTATATCAACGTAAATTGTGAAAATTTATCGTGACTACTCACGTAGTCAGGCTGAAGCTGTTTAGGCTGAAGGCTGAAGGGGTCAGAAGAGCACGATTGCCGTACTTTAGCGGAAACATCTGATTCTTGCACCAAACATGGCTTCAAACTGCGCTTTTTCCTAACAGTCTTCAGCCTTCAGCCTATCCACCTGAGTAGTTACAATTTATCATGCCTAAAATGAGAAAATATGACGTGTTGAGTAGAAACATTAACCGGTGGATATTAAGGGCTCGGTCAAAGTTCACCTTAAAAAAGTGGGTGCTATATACCTCTGCTATGTGCTATTCGTGGCTAAAAAAGAGGGGTGGTTGGCTATGATGAAGAGAATTGCAGAAGGGTATCTTGAAAACTGGGTGGCAAAAAAACGACGCAAGCCTTGCAAGGGGTCTACTGTTGACCCTTATTAATTTTGAGCAAGGGTCAACAGTAGACTTGACCCCTCTTTCTCTTTACATCCCTCTTAATACATCCCTCTTAAGAAGTAAGAAGAGAAGTAAGGGAAGGGAAGCAGGAAAAAGTTTTGTATCAAGAACAACGTTAAGCATAGGAAACAAGCACAAAGAAGATATAGTTGTTCTTCGGTGTGTAATAATGAATCCTATGACAAATATAAATATTCTTAAAAAAATTCTTGATGAGCAGGAAGAAATCTACAGATGTCATATTAAGACCTATCCCTCACTCAAGATTTCTGGAAGCCTTGTAGAGCGCAAGCCCATTGCCGTTTCCGACATAATGGACATCTCGATTTACACTGATCCGCGCGGGCTGTAAATAGTCGTATAAATAACTCCAGCATTCATGATGGTCTGCCTGTGAGTTACACATGAAAATTTCAACTATTGCGTACTGGTATTCAGGATATGTAGAAACCAGAATGTGTGATTCAGCCAGAAATATTACCGCAGTTATTCCTCTGCCCGGATACGATACGGAACCATTCCCAAGAACCGTTGCACCCACCTGCTTTGCAGCTCGCTCAGCTATCTGAACTATGCGATCTTTATTGTTGAGGTCGCCCTTACATCCGTAGCAATCAATGTTCAATTGCATAATGGCTTCATGTGAGTTCATACTGGATAGATTCACCTTAGGACTCGCTAATTGATAAAATATTTCGGATTTTTCTATTTTCACCTTGTTATATTAGTCGATTTCCTATAGTTTTACAAGGGAAGAGAATGAATAAATCCTTATTGTTTGATTAATGCTTTATTTTTTGCAAATATTAAGATTAATATCCTTGAGATTGCGGCGGGAGAACCTGCACAGGGTGGCCTTTGTACTATTGGCTTTGATTTTTATGGCCACAATGGCTTTCTCATATTTCGAAGAAGAGCTGGGGCTCTTTGATGCTTTTTGGTGGTCGATTGTGACTGTGACCACCGTAGGGTATGGCGATATTTCTCCGGCTACCCTGGGCGGCCGGATTGTGGGCATAGCGCTTATGATGCTGGGGATTGGTTTTTTGGGTGTGCTTACTGCCACCATAGCCAGTGTTCTTATCGAAAACAAGCTCATGGAAAACAGGGGTATGAAAAGAGTAAGAGTGAAAGGACATTTTGTTATTTGCGGATGGAACTTCAGAGGCCACGACATCGTAGCAGAACTACGTGCTGACGATAAGACCGGGGATGTGCCGATAGTTGTTATTGCAGAGTTGACCGAAAAGCCCCTGGATGATTCGAATCTACACTTTATTCGCGGCGAAATCCAACCCAAAGTTCTTGAAATGGCTAACCTGAAAGATGCTCAAACAGTTATCCAGCTCTCGGATGATCAACTGGATGCTCGCGTCCGTGACGCCAGGACTATTCTCGACACCTTGACCATCAAAACTCTTTATCCGGATGTTTATGTCTGTGTAGAATTAATAGAGTCTATAAATATTGAACACTGCCGGCGGGCAAAAGCGGACGAAATCATCGTGGTGGGCGAATTGAGCACTAATCTTCTGGTGCAGGCTGCCCTGGACCACGGGATTACCCACATGATAACCGAACTGGTCAGCAACCGCTACGGAAGCGAACTGTACAAGGTTGAATTGCCTTCTTCCCTGGTGGGACTGACTTTTTTTGAAGTTATGTGCAAGCTGAAAAAAAATCATGAGATACTCTGCGTGGCTGTGGAAAATAAGGGAACTCACAAATTGATTGCCAATCCTGATGCAGATTACCGGCTCAGTGCGGAAGATGAACTGGTAGTTATCGCCACGAATCGTCCCGAGTTGGGTTATAGACTTTCAGATAAATAATTTCATTGTGTTATCAGTCGTCGACGTATAACTAATACGCCTTCCGCCTTCCGGCCTTGTGAAATTAATTATCTGAAAGTCTATAGGAACTTTTAACTATCGCCCGAACGAAAACTAGTAAATTTTAACCACAGGAATACATTAAGTATTTTGAGGATTAAAATTTAAGCCTGACGCAGAAATTGGGGAAATTAGCAGTTTTCGTTCAGGCATTAACTAAAAACGTATGAAAGGGGGTTAACATGCCCGGAAAATTTGATTTGGTCAAACAGTATCTATTTGAGATGGAGATACCCATTGTCAGTGAAGATCAGGCAGAAGAACTGGTGGTGGTGGATGATGAGAACAACGGCGTTAAAAATCTGGTAATAGACTGTGAAGAACCGATTCTGGTTTTGGAGCAGATTATCATGAAGGTACCCCATGACCCAGGCAACCTGTTTAAACGGTTGTTGCAGATGAATCG
Organism: Bacteroidales bacterium; assembly: GCA_048632525.1. Classification (GTDB taxonomy): domain Bacteria; phylum Desulfobacterota; class DSM-4660; order Desulfatiglandales; family Desulfatiglandaceae; genus 4484-190-2. The sequence goes on from JAIWDV010000143.1 coordinate 2,794, forward strand.
CGATCTGGTTCACGGAGCCTTTGTCCTGAATGAAAATGCGGAATTACTCCTTTTTCGGGATACTCTCCAACTGGAGAATCTGGATCGAAACGAGCTTGAAGCTTCCATCCATGCCCTGGGTCTGGCCCTGGCCGAATATAGCTCGGAACTGCTCAGTTATGCAAAAAAATGATCGAGCACTTGACCTTTTAACTACTTGACCAATTGTGAGTAAAGCGAACTAAAGGAGGTTTTTTATTATGTCTATTTTTCAACGTATTTTCAAGGTGACTCAGTCCGAAACTCACGCTTTGATTGACAAGCTCGAAGATCCTATAAGGATGACTGAACAGGGTATCCGTGATCTCAAGAAGGATCTGCAACAGGCCATGACCAGTCTGGCTGAGGTCAAAAGCATGGCGATTCGGACCAGAAGGGACGCAGATAACAAAAAGAAACTGGCTGCTGATTATGAGCGCAAGGCCATGATGCTTTTACAGAAAATGCAAAACGGCGAATTCGATCCGGCAGATGCCGAACGACTGGCTTCCCAGGCCCTGAACCAGAAGGAACAGCTTGCAGCAGAGGCAGTGCAACTGGCCCAGGAGGCCGAAAGGCATGAGCAGATGGCCAACCAACTGCAGGCCAATGTGAATAAAATCAAATCAACGGTCACCACTTATGAAAACGACCTGCTCACGTTAAAGGCCAGGTCCAGGACCGCAGCGGCCACAAAGAAAATCAATCAGCAGATTGCCAGGGTTGATTCATCAGGCACGATCGCCATGCTGGAAAAAATGCGTTCAAGGGTTGAGGAAGACGAATCGCTTGCAACAGCCTATGGCGAAATGGCTACTGCTGACAAGAGCGTGGATGATGAAATTAACGCAGCCCTGTCCGGCGGTTCAACTCCGAGCACGTCACAATCTTTACTGGAATTAAAGCAGAAGATGGGAATCACTTAACCCGTTATGAAAATAAGAGACTTTTTTAAGAAAAACAAAAAAGATGAATTAGACCCTTTAAGCGACCTTTCCCTGGCCAGGCTTAAGAAGGGCTACCTGGTCGATTACGATCTGAAAACATGGGAAGTATCGGCTTACAATTATTACGACTGGAGCGAGGGTGATATTTCTCACGAGTGGCAACTCAGAAGCGGGGACGAAGTTGTTTACCTTGAAATGGAGTCGGATGACGAGGAGGAATGGAGTCTGAACCGAAAGATCGCCTTTGGTCGCCTTGATTCGCAAATCAAGAAAAGGATCATTGAGACCGGGGATCCGCCGGAGAAGATTGTCTTTGAGGGGGTCACTTATTATATGGAAGAGACAGCGGGTGGGCGCTTTTATAAGGACGGCCAGGGCCACGGCAAGGAAGTGCTCCAATGGAGCTACCAGGACGATGAAGGACGGTCATATCTTAGTATTGAACAGTGGGGAGAAGAGGAATTTGAAGCCACAACAGGTGAACCGGTAGAAGAATATCAATTCACCAACATCCTGCCGGGGTAATAGCTGATAAGCTGGTAAGGTGAATAATTGTATCCTATTCAAAAACCCTGGAAATGGATTTGGAGCGCCCGCTTAGGAACGGGGACAAAATAACTTCCCCGTTTCTTACCCACCCAAATATTCTAACGGCTATCTTTCTGATGGCACTATTCTGAAATTTTATTCTTTATTTCATCCAAAGAAGATTTGATTTTTTTCTCAAGGGATTTAAATTTATACTTTTTTGCAATTTCCAAAGCCTGTTTCAGATATTTCAGCGCGTTGTCCGCGTCTCCTTTATCGCTGTAAATGTTGCCGATGTTACATAATTGATCAGCTTCTCCCTGTTTGTAGCCGATTCCCTTATAGATCTCCAATGCCTGCATGTGATATTTCAGGGCTTTTTCGGCGTCTCCTTTATCTCTGTAAATGACGCCGATGTTGGCAAGGGCACTAGCTTCTCCCTGTTTGTAGCCGATTTCCTTGTGGATCTCCAATGCCTGTTTCAGGTATTTCAGCGCGTTGTCGGCGTCTCCTTTATCGCTGTAAATGAGGCCGATGTTGCCTAATTGATTAGCTTCTCCCTGTTTGTAGCCGATTTCCTTGTCTATTTCCAATGCCTGCATGTGGTATTTCAGCGCGTTGTCCGCGTCTCCTTTATCGCTGTAAATGAGGCCGATGTTGCCTAATTGACTAGCTTCTCCCTGTTTGTAGCCGATTTCCTTATGGATTTCCAAAGCCTGTTTCAGGTATTTCAGCGCGTTGTCGGCGTCTCCTTTAGATCTGTAAATGAGGCCGATGTTGCCTAATTGATTAGCTTCTCCCTGTTTGTAGCCGATTTCCTTATCTATTTCCAATGCCTGCATGTGGTATTTCAGCGCGTTATCGGCGTCTCCTTTATCGCTGTAAATGAGGCCGATGTTGCCTAATT
>JAIWDV010000144.1:0-5193 GCA_048632525.1 Bacteroidales bacterium
TGTGAGGCCTCCCGGGGTAAACACGCATCTTTCCGCACACGAGCGCCGAGTATACCTGTTTGGCCTATAATGGATAAAGGGCTTTATCCTGTGTTGCGGACTCGCCTCACCAGACCCGCCTGACTCGATTTCTGTACGTAGCCCCATGCGTTCGCAGTATCCTGCCTCGGCAGGACAGCTTCCTCTCCATATACCGTCACCGATATACAGTTGCCATACTGCTACATCCTTCGCCTCCATCTGGCTGGATCAGGGACTTGCATTATACCTTAATCATAGTATATACTCACCCTTAAGAATGCGTGCCGTGCCCGGCACACAACCAACGCCATGCACTCAGATGGGCAGGGTCGTGCGGTTTGAGTTTTTTACCAGTTTTGAGTTTAATTACCTTTTACAAAGGCCCGGTTACCCTGCCCACTGGTGATGGCGGGCGATGGACGAGGAAATCGAAAGATGCGGATCGACAAAAAAACCATCACTGTAATCTCTTTCGTTCTTGTCACACTTTTGGGCAACGGCGCTTTTTGGCAGTATAGCCAGTACCGTATCGAGAAGCAAAGAATCGAAATTGAAACGGAAAAACACAGTATCGAAAGGATTTCTGTAGCAATAAAGCTTCGTGAAAAGCTAAATCACGTGTTCTATAAGATCACAAAGCTTGCTGAAGAATACCAGAACGCCCTTTTAGCTGAGTCAGAAGGGAAAAGCAAAATTGGATCTTTTACCATTGAACAAAGAATTTTATTGCTGAACACAGAACTTGATCAGCTAGTCGACGATTTCCAGGTAGCAGAGGCAAACTTGGCCAAGCTGGAAAATCGTCAACCAAGAAAAATCAACCTTCAATTTCGGCCACCATGCAAGCCTAAAGGCATAAGAGTAGAATACGAATGAAAGAAACTGGTTACAACAGTATTTGGCCCAACCTGTCATTCGAGCTTGACTCGTTGATTGATGCAACTTTTTAAAAAATTATTTCGGAACTGAGCGTTTACGGGTTTATGCGGCGCAACTCAATGCGTCGTTGGGACTCATTGATAAAATATTCAACATATTGACTGCAAAGGTTTCTTTTGTTATCTTTTATAAAATTGGAGGTTACTATTATGAAAGAAGAACAATTGCTTGAACGAATCGTATTGAACCCAAAAGTCATGGTAGGTAAGCCTGTCATACAGGGAACTCGTTTAACTGTCGATTTCATTCTTAATCTCTTGGCACACGGAGCTACAGAGAATGAAATTTTGAATGAATACAAGAGTCTTACCATTGACGACATACATGCTTGCTTCCTTTTCGCCACCAAATCCCTCAAGAACACTGAATTTATGCCACTGATGGCGGAGTATTCCTAATGCGATTCCTCGTGGATGAATGTACAGGCCCATCTGTTGCAGAATGGCTGCGAAATCAAAATCACGAAGTATTTTCGGTTTTTGAAGAGGCAAGAGGAATGGATGATGATGACATAATCTTGAAGGCACTCGAAGAAAATTGGATTTTGATCACAAACGATAAGGATTTCGGAGAAAAATTATATCGAGATGGCCGACTTCACAGGGGTGTCATCTTACTTCGCCTTGAAGATGAACGTTCTCCATCAAAAATCCAGGTAGTATCCCGCCTTCTCAGGACATACCCAGATCGACTGTCAAACACATTTGTCGTAGTCACGGAAAAGCAGATTCGTTTTGCCCGAAGATAGATTAAAAAGGAGACGTCCCAACCAATCAGTGCACCCAACCGGAAAAGCCGGGGCGTTTTTCGCATTAACGTTATTCTGTATAAAACCTCGCATCTGCCAATTTCATCTTGGCTTTTTCGGCTGGTGACCTCATCGTTATTTGAAAGGAGGTGAGAAAAATAATATAAGGACTTATTGAAGTGATACTACTTGGTATTTCGTTAATCTGATTGAGTAACCATAAATTATTTAGGAGGTATTACATGGCTTGGAAATGGTATGATATTAATAGTTACAAAGCCTCAGTAGGAGGTGCAGCAAACTACTACGGTGGTGTGCAGCTTTTTGGAGATGGTTTCTACGCATTAATAAAATTCCATGCGGATGGGTCTTTGCCCGATGCATCTGCTCCTACAACCTATGGGCAGCGATTCTATGGTCACATGGACTACCAGCAGATGCAAATGATCGTAGATTTATTGCGCAACGAAAAGCCAGTACGTTTTGGCTGGTACGAAGCAAACCCCAATCTTTTTCACCTTATGACAGGAAAAGAGCCTGTCGGCGAAGGTGATGGACTCCTTGCAGAAAATGCTTAATAGCGGTAAAGGCAATCAGGCTATGTGCGAGGGTCGCGAAGTGGAGTCCCCGTTTGAAATTTCAACAAATGAACTGGAGTTATTGCAAAATTTAAAGACCTAACAAAAAAAATGGAGCTGACCACAAAAGCAGCGCCGATTTTTCGTTAACTCAAATAATTCAGCGGCTTTTGTGTCAGCTCATTTTCGGCGACAATACTATTTAGCATTGCCAGACCACAGGATAACACAGGCTTAAATACAAAAAAGAGGTGGAAATCATGTGTTTAATTTTAGGTAAAACAAGAACATTACCCCAAAAAGACGGGCAGGATGTCCAATTAAGAATTTTTGGAGATGAGTTTTATGCACGTTACGAAACAACGGACGGTTACACTGTTGTTTATGATACTGATGTGGGAAAGTACTGTTATGCCATGGTTGTAAAAGGCCATCTTGTTTCCAGTGGTGCACCGATATATAAACCTGTTCCAAAGATGCTGGTGCGCCATCTTCAGGATGATAAGGCAGTGCGTAATGATAAATTTGATCAAAGATATGATTTGATGCGTCCCAAGGCGTCTCCCCCTCCGGGAGTTTCGGCAACCTTAGGCTCAAACAATGGTTTATTGTCTGGAACACAGCTCAGTCAGGAAGCCAAAGTACAGGGACTGACCATATTAGTTAACTTTCAGGATGTAAAAACTCAAATAAGCAGCGACCATGTTAAGGGGCTGCTTAATGGCGACAATTTTTCCGCATATGGAAATTCATGCTCAGTTAAAGACTATTATAAATTTATTTCCAGCAACAGGCTTGAATATACAAATATGGTTGTGGGTCCTGTAACACTGAGCAAAAACAGAGCACATTATATAAAAAACCCATGTATGAAAGAGGCACTTGATATTGCAATTAATGAATTTGGGATTGATCTTGGTCAATTCGACTGCATGAACAGAGGTGTTGTTGATGCTGTCAATTTTCTCTATGCAGGTGAAACCCTTTACAGCGACTGGCTATGGCCCCACAATTATTCAATGAACTATTATCACAATGGTATCAGAACTGACCTGTATACGATCCAGAGTTTGGGGAGACAGCCTGTGGATATGAAAATCGGTACATTCTGCCATGAGGCAGGCCACCTTATCTGCCGTTTCCCTGACCTCTACGATTATGGGAAAAGGGATGGCGATTCCGACCCGAGTGCAGGCATAGGCTATTTTTGCCTCATGTCAAGTGGGAGCCATTTAAACAGAGGACGTTCGCCTGCTCCTGTATGCGGCTATTTAAGAAACCTTGCAGGTTGGGTTGACAAGGAGGTAATCCTGAACAATTCCGGCAGGTATAATGTAAAACATGGTGATTACAACACTGTTCATAAGTATCTGTTAGAAGACAAGCCAAATGAATACTTCATCATTGAAAACAGAACACGGATGGGTCTTGACAAGCATTGCAAATCAAGCGGACTAGCTGTTTATCATTGTGACATTTTCGGTTCAAATGAATGGCAGGGAGGCACTGCAGACAAGCACTACCAGTGTGCCCTTATCCAGGCTGACGGCGCCCGTAATCTTGAAAATAACCGTAACCAGGGAGATGAAGCAGACCTGTTTAAAGAGGCAAGTGGCATTGTACTTTCCAGCGATACTGTCCCTACATCAAAGGCATGGGGTGGTATGGAATCCGGACTGAAGATTAAAAATATCAGCATGCCGGATGAAATTATCCATTTTGATGTAGGCAATCCTGCCGAGCCTGAAGGAACCGGAGAAACAATTATTAAAGAATCCAGACCATCCCTGCTTATTCCTGACGACGACCCAAAAGGAATATCTGACAGCATACAGTTTGTTAAAACCGGCACCATTGATCGGATTAAGATAAGCGTTGATATAATCCATACCTATATCCAGGATTTAAGGATAGAACTGGAAACTCCCCATGGGGATATCATCACTCTTAGGGATAAGGAAGGTGGAGGTCAGGATGACTTGTACGCCTCATATGATTCAGAGTCGGTATTGTCTTCCTTAAAAGGAAAAACTTTTACAGGTCTCTGGAAACTTCATGTGGTTGACCTGGCCAGACGTGATATTGGAAAACTCAATTGGTGGAAAATGGAAGTTGATTATCAAGATCAAGGGAATCTGGTAAAAAAAGAGAAAATTGAGAACCTCAGCATACCGGACAGTGACCCCAACGGTATTAATTCTACCATATCCATATCAGAGTCGGGAAAAATCACACAGGCAATGATCAATATTGAATTAACACATTCTTACCATGGGGACATTACGGTAACATTGACAACACCTTCAGGCAAATCCATCATTCTTATTCCTTTCAATTCATTGGGAAGTAACAAAGGCCTTTTGTCAAAATCATTTTCCACTACCTCAGACCTATACCTCACACCCCTTGTCAGTGAGGACTTGAACGGGGATTGGACACTGAATGTAAACGACAACTGGAAGCAAGACGAAGGTGTTTTGGAAAAATGGTCACTCGAACTAGGCTTTGAAAATTAATAATGCATTCAGCTAATAGCCATGTTTCATGAAAAGATCCCTGGGGCTCTGGGGGTCGGGCCATAGGAACATATTGATATTGTGAACAAATCATTTAAATGTAGCGTCATATAAAGCCTTACTTGGCGGGCACTAAAGCGGCACAGCTTCGGACTTTGAGCCGAGTAAAGCTGGTCACCGCCATTACGTGTCGAGCCGATGGGTAAACCATTATTGCAAGGGGTGTATACGAGTCAGCGTTTAAGCTTCGGTGGTAGTGGGAAGGCCCAACGGGGAAAGCCAGGGTCGCCAACCGGACTCGGGAAATCCGACTGTCCGGGATGAAACGGGGGGCTTGCGGAAACGTGAGCTATGGTGGAATTAGGAACCCGCCGCACATACCGAAAGGGTG
>JAIWDV010000145.1:0-5155 GCA_048632525.1 Bacteroidales bacterium
GGAAAGATGACGTTAAGATGGGATGCGAAAATGTGAAGTTATTTTTTGCCGAGCCCTAAGTACATCGGGGCCTTTCCATTGTCACTGAACAACGGCGGATCTGATCGCTTTGATATTGCTTTTTATCTTTCCGAGGCCTGCACGGGCAAAGGCCGTTTTACCAAATTGCTCTTTAAAACACTCTGCCTCCATCCTTAGGATCTCATCTGTCGAAGGAAGCGAAAAATCCCTTGAATAACTTTCCGTATTAAACGGGCACACCTCCTGACATACATCGCATCCAAAAAAACAGTTATCCATGTATCTGCCTGCTTTACTGTCAACTGCACCGCGGCACTCAATGGTCAAGTAAGATAAACATTTGGAGGCATTCAGGGAGAAGGGAGACTCCAGGGCTCCAGTGGGACAGGCATCTATACATTGGGTACAGGTACCGCATTGGCTCTTAACGGGTTTGTTTTTCGAGAGGGGCAAAGAAGCAGTTGTCAAGATCTCCATAAGGAAGACATAGGATCCGTGCCCTGGGATAATGAACATATTATTCTTTCCGATGAACCCCATGCCCGATGCATAGGCAAAACTTCTCTCAAGAATGGGGGCCGAATCAACACAGATCCTTATCCTGCTTTCCGGATACTCCTCGACTATAATTCGCGACAGCCTTCGGCCTAACTCCCTCAATTGATCATGATAATCGGTTTTTTTTGGCTCAGTGTACCTTGCAGTAGTAAATCCATCCGGTGTGCAGGGCTTCTTTGAAGAATAGGGATATGCCAGAGATACTATGGTTTGACAACCTTCAAGCAACATTTTGGGATTTTCTCTTAGATCCAGATGCCTTCCTATCCAGCGCATGTCTCCCTGTTTGTCAGCAGCAATCCATTCGCAAAACTGGTCAAAGAACATAGGCCTCTCTGGTCGAGAAAAACCTACGGTGAGAAACCCTAAATGTTTGGCTTTTTCTATAAGACGGGATGTCGGGTTGCGGGTTGCGCGTTGCGCGTTACGGGTTGGGAGTTGTAGGTTGTGAGTTGCGGGTTGCGGGTTGCGCGTTGGGGATTTTGTTATCATTGAATTAAACGGGTTACAAATCGAATGGAGTCAGGCTTTCAAAGCCATCCTCTGTTACAACAAGAGTTTGTTCGAACTGTGCTGAAAGGGATCCGTCAATGGTCACAGCGGTCCAGTTGTCATCCAGTATTCGAAGTTCTTTCTCCCCCAGATTAATCATTGGTTCAATCGTGAAAACCATGCCCGGCACAAGCGCAACCCCCTGCCCTTTTTCACCGTAATGGGCAACCTGAGGCGGCTCATGGAATCCCAATCCTACGCCGTGACCAACAAATTCCCTGACAACCGAGCAGCCTTCTCCTTCCGCGTACCTCTGAACGGCCCAGCCTATATCCCCAACAGTATTTCCGGGTCGCACCTGTTCCATGCCCACCCGCAGGCTCTCCCGGGCCACCCTCACAATCTTTTGAGCATCAGGGCCCGGTGTTCCCACGAAAAAGGTCTTGCTGGTATCGGCATAATATCCGTCTAAAATGGGCGTCACATCCACGTTCGCGATGTCCCCGTCCTTCAGGACCCTGTCGCCAGGTATACCGTGACAGATCACTTCGTTGATGGAAACACAAACACTTTTTGGAAACCCCCGATAGTTCAAGGGCGCAGAGATGGCACCGCACCTGATAGTGAATTCATGTACCAGGGTGTTAATCTCATCGGTGGTCATTCCCGGCTTTATTTTTCTCTCCACCAGATCGAGGGTTGACATAGCCACCAGCCCGGCCTTTCGGATACCTTCAATATCTGATGGCCCTTTCAAACGAATCCCGTGCTTTTTAAAATACGTTTCCTTCAGATTACCGAGAAACGGGGTCTCCTTCTTGCCAAGACAGCACTTCTTATATTTAAGACCACTTCCACACGGACATGGATCATTCCGGCTCACTCTAAGCCTTTTGTTGTTATGCAATATCTTCATTTTGACCTCAGTATTCAGGCTGCAACTCTAATGGCAGTGTTTTTGCGTCACTTCATTCTGCAATTACATTAAAACTACCCTATGTCATGGGTGCATGAACCATAACAAAACAGAACAAACAAATCAATCTATCATCAGTCTTATAATTTAATTGATCGCATGGATAAGAAAAGGTATGAAGATACTCAAACCTCCAGCATCTATGTACAAATCCAATTTTCATCCCGCCACTCGAGGAAAAGACGCAAAGGAATAAAAACCAATGGCTGAAAATCAGAAGCCCATACTTAAGGTAATCTGCAGTGCTCGCATGCTGGTGGCCCTTCTCATGGGTTTTGCCTGTGGATTGCCACTTCTTTTGACCATTTCTTTATTACAGGCCTGGATGAAAGAAGAAGGTGTAGACCTGACTGTAATTGGAATGATGGCCCTGGTGGGAATCCCCTACACTTTAAAGTTCCTCTGGGCCCCTATTATGGACCGTTTCACCCTGCCTTTTCTGGGCCGGAGAAGGGGGTGGCTGCTGATAGCCCAGGTGGCCTTGATTTTTTCAATTGCAGGTCTGGGCTTCACTGATCCGGCGAACAGTCCATGGATGGTGGCCTTTGCTGCGTTTTTAGTGACCTTCTTCAGTGCCTCCCAGGATATTGTGGTGGATGCCTATCGAAGGGAAGATTTTCCTGATGAACAGTTGGGTCTTGCCTCTTCTCTTTATATCAACGGATATCGGGTGGGAATGCTGCTGGCTTCCGGCGGGGGCCTGATTATGGCAGACCAAATGCCATTCTCTCTGGTCTACCTGATCATGGCAGCCTGTATGCTGCCCGGAGTTATCACAACGCTTCTTGCTCACGAGCCTGCGATTACCGAAAAAATACCTGAATCCATGAAAGAGGCTGTCCTTGATCCGCTCGTTGAGTACTTCAGCCGGAATGGGGCCCTTTGGATCCTGGCCTTCATCCTGCTTTACAAAATTGGTGACACCATGGCGAGCGCCATGACCATGCCATTTTATCTTGATATCGGGTTCTCAAAAACGGAAATCGGGGCTGTGGTCAAACTTTTCGGGTTCTGGGCCACCATAGCAGGCAGCCTGATTGGCGGGGTGATAATGCTTCGCCTGGGAATCAATCGCTCCCTGTGGATCTTCGGTTTCCTCCAGGCCGCGTCCACTGCCTGCTTTGCCATTCTGGCTCGCATCGGCCACAGCGTTCCTGTTCTGTCCGGAGTGATTGCCTTTGAAAATCTAAGCAGCGGAATGGGTACCGCTGCCTATGTCGCATTCATGGCCAGTATCACAAACAAGAAATTTACCGCCACGCAATACGCCCTTCTAACCAGCCTTATGGGTATCCCCAGAGTATTGGCCTCAGCACCCACCGGCTTTATTGCCAAACACCTTGGTTGGGAAACCTTCTTTATTTCGTGCACACTTATTGCCATCCCCGGGATGATGCTTCTGCTCAAATTTGCTCCCTGGAATTCAAAAGCAATTCAATCTCCCCCTGTTACATAGGGATAGTAGCCTTGAACCACATCCAGACGACCCAGTTGCCCCCCACCCAGCCACAACTGGATAATCTTACTGTCCCGCAAGTATTTCTCCACATGATATTCCCGGACATAGCCATATGAACCCATAAGTTCCATGGCCTTGCTACATACCATCTCCGTTACATCGCAGGCATACACTTTGGCTGCACTGGCTCGGGCCATAAGGAAATCGTCGGCAGGGTTCCCGAACTTCTTCCGGTTATTGAACATAGCCGCCACAGAAAGATAATAAGCACGGGCTGACTCTATACCAATGGCCATATCAGCAATCATTGCCGCTTGAAGTGAGTGTTTTCTAACCGATTTTCCCCCGTAGGATCTTGTACTGGTATATTCCGTAACAATTTCCAAAACGGCCTGGGCATTCCCCAATGCCATCGGCGCACTTGAGAGCCGCCCCCAACTGATGTTATTTCTGAAAAGCTGCCAGTCAATGCCCGGCCCCCCTGCCCTGTATTCCCTGGGTACCCGCACATTGTCAAAGTAAATGGCCGCATTCACATCCGTAACCTTCATGCCCATTTTGTCTTCCGGTTTTCCGAATGAAAGCCCCGGAGTGTCCCTGGGAACATAGATAAGCGCAAGGCCCTCTTCCTTGAGTTTGGGATCGGTTGTGCAGACGACACAATAGATGTCGGCGACGCTGGCTCCGCTGGGCCACATTTTCTCGCCATTAATGACCCATTCATCGCCCTCCAGTTTGGCAGTGGTGCGGATTGTAAGGCCATGCTCGGCCGCGTCTTCAATATTACAGCCCCCTGCAGGCTCGGTAATTGCCAGACAGCCGCACCGTGGTGTGTCTTCACAGAACATTGGGATGAACTTATCCATGACCGTCGTGTTGCGCGCTCCCATTGCCGCAGCCATGGCCCACGGTATTATAAGGGCATGAAGAGAAAGGCCGCTATCCCCACGGGATATCTCCTCAGTCAGGGCACAGGCTGTAGGCACTGACCTTATCCCCAGGCCGCCATATCTTTGGGAAAAACCGCGTTTCTGAACGCCAAGCTTTACCAGTCCCCCATAAGCCTTCTCAAAGACAGCATAGTCTTCGTCCATCTGCATGCGGACGGGCATAACCTCCTTGTCAATGTATTTTCGGATAGTTGTCAATAAGAGCAGATCTTCATCCGAGGTGATGAAATCTCCATACCTTTTCATAATAATTTCCTCCTTGCGAACTAAGCTAAGGGCGGGCAGCAGTTATTGCCAATTCCAAAAACTCTGCTCAAAATTTACTATCTTGGCCTATGAAGACAGCTAATCCAGAGGCTTGGCCTCATCAATCAGCATGATAGGTATATCGTCCCTGATCTCATATAGCAGTTTGCAATTATCGCAGATTAGGCCGTCTTCGGCATCGTTCAGATAAATTTCCCCTTTGCACTTGGGACATGCCAGGATATCCAATAGTTCTTTGCTTATACCCATATCAACTCCTTTTTATCGAGCCAATTTCAAAACGTCCCCTTTTGCCCAATATCTGCGTCAGACTCAAATTTTAATCCTCGAAATACTCAATGTATTCCTGTGGTTAAAATTTTCGCCTTCCTTGATCTTGAACAAAATTGAACATTTTGAAACTGCCTCAAGTTTGAAAAAAAATTACATTCC
>JAIWDV010000146.1:0-5150 GCA_048632525.1 Bacteroidales bacterium
TGCAAATGGGAAAGTCTTTATCCCCGCTAAAGACGGGATCTTCGACCAGCATCGAGTATCCAGCAACCAGCATCTCTACGCCTCGAGCAATAAATTTGATAAACGCACACAAACTCGTCGGTTTGAGGCCTTGGCTTCGCTAGTTTCTTTGGAAACATCAAAAGGGTTAAAAGTGGCATATGAATAAAACACACAAAGAAGGTTCCCTGATAGAAAAATACCAGATTTCACCCACAAGGATGGAATTTGATAAATTCATAGTACCGACTGTAACAATTTTCATTGGATTGCTACTCTGCTTTTTTATGCTTTTCCCATTATGGTCAATCCTGACTATGAGTTTTTTCAAAGGTGGCGAGTTTGGTTTACTGAATTTCACCCTTGAAAATTTTCAGAAATATTTTACTACAGCTCATTCCCTGAATGCCCTCTGGCACAGTCTATATGTATCTTTTGCCACCACGATCATCGTAACCATTATAATTTTCTTTTTTGCCTATGCCATGACAAGGACAACCATCTCCGGAAAGCCATTTTTCAGGAATATAATTATGATGCCCCTTGTGGCGCCGTCCATTGTTCAGGCGCTGGCGCTTATTTATCTTTTCGGCAGGAATGGGTTAATTACGGCGCATTTTTTACATACGGACTGGAATATTTACGGGGCAACAGGCATTATAATTTCGGAAGTTCTCTATTGCCTGCCCCATGCATTTGTAATTCTTTACACAACACTTTCGGCTGTTGACATAAGACTGGATGAGGCAGCGGAAAGTTTAGGGGCAACCCCGTTTAAAGTATTTACCCGCATAACACTTCCGTCTGCAAAATACGGTATCTTAAGCTCAGCCGCTTTGACATTCAATCTGACGATTACTGATTTTGGAAACCCCGTGGTCATAGGCGGAGACTATAATGTTCTGGCGACCGAAATATATGCACAGGTAACGAATCTTTACCGGTTTGACCTGGGTGCTACCATAAGCATTATCCTGCTTGTTCCTTCGCTTATGGCATTCATGCTGAATTACTATATTTCCAGGAAGACGTTTTCCATGATAAGCGGCGCTGCAAAACCTGTCATTCCTCCTTCAAGGCCATTGAAGAAGATATCATATACAGTCTATTGCTGGCTTGTATCTTTTGCTATCATTTTGATATTTGCAACGGTGATTCTCGGTTCTTTTGTTAAGATATGGCCGTATGACTGGTCTCTAACTTTTCAGCATTACAAGTTTCCGTCAATAGGGGGTTATTCCGCCATATGGACGAGTTTCTGGATTTCTTTGATCGTGGGTATTGGAGGGGCATTCATCACGCTTGTTGCAGGGTATGTCATGGAAACACGCAAACCATATTTCAAGCAACTTATATACCTTTTGTCTGTTATGCCGGCGGCAATTCCCGGTCTTGTAATGGGTCTTGGTTACATCCTTGCGTTTAACAAACCCTATTATATCTTTTACGGCACGCCATGGATAGTTGTGATATGTATTATCATCTGTAATTTTACACTGGGTATATTAGCCAGTATTTCTAATTTGAGAAATATTGATCCATCTATTGAGGAAGCGTCCATAAGCCTTGGCGGGGATACGATTAGAACGTTTTTTAAAATAATTTTTCCTCTCTCGCGTGTGGCATTCTTTCAAAATTTTGTCTATTTTTTCATGCGCTCTATGACCACAATAAGCGCTGTAATATTTCTTGTCTCCGCCACAGTGCATCTTGCAGCCATTGAAATTATTATGCTCGATAATGACGGCTGGACAGCAAGTGCAAATGCAATGTGTACCTGCATTATTGTTCTTGTTCTGATAATGCTTGGCCTTTTACATATAGTGCAAAAAAAGACAGGCAAAAGTTCTGCTGGATTGGCATAAGTTATAAGATAAAGGAAGGCAATCAATTGAAAGTAGTTGATCCATCAAATCCGATCCCAAAGTACATTCAGATAAGCGCCTGGCTCAAAGAGCTTATCCAGACGGGAAGATATAAAAAAGGAGATAAACTTCCATCTGAAATTGAGCTTTCAAAAACGTGTGACGTAAATAGGAATACACTAAGACAGGCTATAGCAGAATTGGTATCAGCGGGATTATTGAGAAAAGAAAAGGGCATGGGAACCTTTGTTTCATCGTCAATGCCTGTGGCTCTCAAACATAAACTCAAGAGCATTTCCAGTTTCAGAGACGACCTTCGTGAAATTGGAATTAAGGAAAATACAAAGGTCTTGAAAAAGAGCATTGAAGAGGCAAAAAATCATGTTTCAAAGACCTTGTTGTTGGGGGCGAATAATAGGGTAGTCGTAGTTCGTCGCTTGAGGACAGGAGATGATGTCCCTTTTATATATGAAGAAAGTTATCTGCCAGGCGATATGTTTAAACAGATAATGGATATGGATCTCACGGGATCAATGTACAAGCTCCTTTCCGAACGCTTTAATATTGTTCTTGCACGGTGCGAACAGACAATAAGGGCAATAAATTTGAAAGGAAAAATTGCAAGGATTTTAAAGCTTCCTGAGAACTCAGCAGGCATTTTCATGGAAAGCGTAACCTTCGATGAAAATAGCATACCAGTAGAGGTCCTTTACTCATATTATAGAGGGGACAAATATATATTCGAAGTTGAACTGGGGCGATATCGAATTCAGGAAAATAATTTAGAAGCCTTTGGATAAGTCGCGCTTAAGGTTTTGCCCAGCATTGTGAGGCAGTTTCAAAATGTTCAATTTTGATCAAAATCAAGGAAGGCGAAAATTTTAACCACAGGAATACATTGAAGTACGCCCATGGATGGGCACTACCTAATGACTATAAGGAGGCCTCTATGAAAGTCGGCGTTTTAAAAGAAATCAAGGCTGAAGAAAATCGTGTATCGATGACTCCGGCGGGTGTGGAGGTGATGAAACAAAACGGGCATACGATTTTGGTTGAAAAGAACGCCGGCACTGGCAGCGGGTTCGACAATGAAGCTTACGTCAAAGCCGGGGCTGAGGTTGTGGTTGCGACTGAAGACATTTTTAACCGGTGCGAGATGATTATGCGCGTGAAGGAGCCCCAGCCCTCGGAGTATGAACTCATCCGGGAAGGACAGATATTTTTCAACTACCTTCACCTGGCCGCTGCAGAAGAACTGGCCCACGCTTTGATCAAAAGTGGTTCCGTCTGTATTGCTTACGAAACGATTCAAAAAGAGAACGGGTCCTTACCTCTGCTTACCCCAATGGGTGAGGTAGCAGGGCCTATGGCGATACAGGAGGGAGCTAAGTACCTCGAAATGGCACAGGGTGGGAAAGGCGTTCTCTTGGGCGGTGTACCGGGAGTAGATCCGGGAACGGTACTTATTATCGGCGGTGGCGTCGTTGGAATTAATGCCGCCAGGAAGGCCTGCGGTCTGGGAGCAAAAGTATATATCGTCGAGGCAAATCTGGAGCGCCTGCGCTACCTGTGCGATGTAATGCCCAATAACTGTTTTCTGATAATGTCCAGTCCGGCGGCTATTCGGGAATTAGTGCAAATTGCCGATGTGGTCGTTGGGTCCGTGCTTGTCACAGGAAGCAAAACACCCAAGTTTGTTACGCGAGAAATGGTAAAAACCATGCGGACAGGTTCGGTGCTGGTGGATGTCGCGATTGATCAGGGCGGGTGCTTTGAAACTTCTAAAGAAACAACCCATGCCAATCCGACCTATATGGTTGATGGCATTGTGCATTATGCGGTCAGTAACATGCCGGGGGCGGTCCCCAAAACATCCACCCTTGCACTGACCAATGCGACGCTTCCGTATGCGATTGAGATAGCGAATAAAGGATGGCAAAAGGCTATGATGGAGAATCCTGAAATCAAACTTGGCGCCAACGTGGTCAAAGGCAAAGTGACCTATAAAGGGGTTGCTGACGCCTTTGGTCTTGAGTATGTCCCAGTTGATAGCTTGTTGTAGGATAAGATTCTGTTAATTAGTGGCTAAACGAATTTATTTAGAAAGGAGTAATTTATGGATATCGGAATACTGAAAGAAATCAAGTCTGAAGAAAATCGTGTTTGCATGACTCCCGCGGGTGTGGAGGTGATGAAACAAAACGGGCATACAGTTCTGGTGGAAAAAAACGCCGGCACTGGCAGCGGGTATAGTGAGGAAACCTATATCAATGCCGGTGCTGAGATTGTAGATACAGCAGCAGAAATTTTTAGCCGGGCAGAAATGGTGATGCATGTTAAAGAACCCCTGCCAGCCGAGTATGAGCTCATCAGGGAGGACCAGATTGTTTTCACCTATCTTCACCTGGCCGCAGCAGAAGAGCTGACCCGTGTTCTAATAAAAAGCGGCTCCATCAACATTGCCTATGAGACCATTCAAAAGCAGGATGGATCTCTACCGTTGCTTACCCCTATGAGCGAAGTGGCCGGCCGAATGGCAATCCAGCAAGGAGCCAAATATCTGGAAATGGCTCAAGGCGGTCATGGCATTCTATTGGGTGGTGTGCCCGGGGTAGATCCTGGCTCAGTACTCGTTATCGGTGGCGGAGTGGTTGGTACCCATGCCGCCAAGATGGCCTGTGGCCTGGGCGCAAAAGTTTATGTTCTCGATATGGATTTAGATCGTTTGCGTTATCTAAGCGATATTATGCCCAGCAACTGTTTTTTAATTATGGCGAGTCCCGCAACTGTCCGTAAACTCGTAAAGGAAGCCGACGTGGTGGTTGGAGCTGTTCTTATCCCCGGGGCAAAGGCCCCCAAACTTGTTACACGGGAAATGCTGAAAACCATGAAGAAGGGGGCGGTGCTCGTGGACGTCGCAATCGATCAGGGCGGATGCTTTGAAACATCAAAAGCGACCACCCATTCTGAACCGACTTATGTTGTTGAGGGAGTAGTGCATTACTGTGTGGCCAATATGCCAGGGGCGGTCCCTAAAACATCCACCATGGCCCTTACCAATGCGACCCTCCCTTATGCGGTCGAGATAGCGAATAAAGGATGGCAAAAGGCCATGAGGGAGAATCTTGAAATCAAACTCGGCGCCAACGTTGTCAAAGGCAAAGTGACCTATAAGGGCGTTGCGGATGCTTTTGACCTCGAATTTACTCCGATTGATAATCTGCTATAATCCTAATCATTAGTCTTTAAATGAAAGTTGTAAGGCAA
>JAIWDV010000147.1:0-5136 GCA_048632525.1 Bacteroidales bacterium
AACAGTGCTGCTATAAGGAAAATTTTCCACATATTGGCCTTATAGCATCGAAATATTTTCCACCTATTGCGATATTATGAGCGAAAAGTGGAAAAACACCTTATTTTTCCCTATTATTAGAATATACTATAATATTATGGAAAACAAACAAAAATTTCGCCCTAATCCCCGGCTCAAACTCATGGAACAAGTCCGGCAGGTCATGCGTTATCACCACTACGCGTATCGGACAGAAAAAACTTATTCCGATTGGATTTTGCGCTATATTAAATTTCATGGCGGCAAAACCCACCCAAAGAATATGGGCAAAAATGAAATCGAGGCCTTCCTCAGCCATTTGGCCACGCAGGGTAAAGTTTCGGCGTCAACCCAGCGCCAGGCATTAAATGCCTTTGTTTCTGGAATGGTAATCTCCGCTAAAAATTAAAAGAGATCGACACCGAGAATGAAGATCAAGGTAAAAGGGTATTTTAACTTTAAGAAAGCAATTCGCAATTTGGGCATCTCAGAAATTGAGATGGCAGGTGGCACCCTAATAGGCTTGTTTGATGTTTTGTCCGATAGGTTCGGGGAGGAGTTTACAGATTTGATTTATGATTCAAGAACTAAGAGAGTTAGAGGTGATATTCGTATTTTGTTGAACGGCCGGCATATCGTCCACCTGCCAAAGGGGCTGGATACTGAATTGAAGGAGGGCGATGAGATCGCCCTTTTTCCACCGGTCGCAGGAGGGTAGGGTCAATGATCAAATCTCTCCCCGTTCCTTCATCTTTTTTATCTCTTCTTCCCTCAACGCCCGCTTAAATATCTTCTCTGTTGCTGTTAGAGGTAAGTCATCTCTAAATTCGATGGTTTTGGGCACAGCATAAGGGGCCAGGTTTTCTTTACAATAGTCAATGATCCCTTGCTCACTCACCTTTCCCTTGGAATTTTCCCGCAACCGAATGAATGCTTTTATCCGTTCGCTGCCGGGTCTTTCCGGATCAGGAATGCCGATGGTCACGGCCCCCTCTACCTCCGGATGCCTGAATAAAACCTCATCCACTTCGATTGAATAGACCTTCATACCAGATATATTGATCATATCCTTGATTCGATCCACTACATGGAAATAACCATCATCGTCCATCTTACCCAGGTCTCCGGTTTTCAACCACCCTCCGTCTTCGAGTCCTGAGCCCGCATCGGGCCAGTAACCTTTCATCAATTGAGGGCCCTTAACCCAAATCTCGCCCACCTCACCAAAAGGAACCTCTTCTCCCGTAACAGGATCCACGAGTTTCACCTCCGTATCGGGTACGGGCAATCCAACGCCAGGCTTAGTTGAGCTTGCAAAGCGGGTGACTTTCGAAAACACAGAAATATTTATATGGGTAGTTGGGCCGGTTTCAGTCAGGCCATAGCCTTCTGAAATGGGCATCTTTGTTTTCTCTTCCAGTTTTCGAGCCACCTCTGCCGGTAGCGGGGCAGCACCTGACATCACCATTACCGGCATTCGCCGTATTTTAATTTCCGGTTGTGCCAGCTTTAATAGTTGAGTGGGCACCATGAATAGCAAAAATGGACGATATTCATTCATCACACCAACAATCGATTCGGTATCCCTCGGATCCGGAATCAGGAATATCCTGAGCCCCCAATAAATGCTTGACTGCATCAGGTAATGTCCCATTGCATGAAAGATGGGAATTGCCAACATGGAAGAGGCGCTCCCCCTGTAAGTGGGAAGGGGAGACATCATCCAGGGAAGCCCCTGAAGGATATTAGTAAACCTTTGAAAATGCGTGAGCATGACCCCTTTGGGCACACCGGTTGATCCGCCGGTAAAAGCAAGAATGGCAAGATCCTCGGTTGGATCAATTTCTACGTTCGGCGCTTCAGGTTCATGGTCTAAGATCAGTTTTCTCAATTGGTAGGTGCCTGTTGTATCCTTTATTTCTTGAGATTCGGACGGTGAGTAGTCTTCAAGCGATGTGATAATTATATTTTTTATCCTGGTTTCCGCTTTGATTGAGTTTATCAGTTTTAGATGGGTATTTAGACAAATGATTGTTTCAGTCCCGGATTCTTGTGCCTGGTGTTTTAATTCCGGTGCCTTCAGTATCGGGCTACATGGGACAAGCACGGCCCCGGCCTTAAGAATGGCAAAATCGCTGATAATGAACTGAGGACACGTTGGGAGAAAAACGATGACCCTGTCTCCTTTTTTGACCCCAAGATTCGCCAGGGCATTTGCCAGGGCATCCGACTGGCGTTTCAGTTCGTGATATTTCATTCGTCTCCCCAGATAATGATAGGCGTCTTTTCCGGGGAATTGCGCTGCCGCCTCATCGAGAATCGCAAATAATGGTTTATTCGGGTACTCAATGGTTTTTTGTAGCTTGAAAGGTCCGAGTTTATAGCTCTTGAGCCAGGGTTTATCCGCATATGAGACCATTATTTTTCATCTCCGTAAATTTGGCTGATAACATCATCCAGGCCCAGTTCTCTCAGTTTTTCCGGAGTTGGCTTGCCCGTAGTTTTATCCCAATTGCGAAACTCGTAGTAGGGATCCAGATAAATTTCCAGGTTGTTAACATGACCCGCGGCAGGACCTTCGGGAAGGGGCTCTTCCAATAATCTTTTGGGCAGCGTATCGTCAGCGCGACTCAGACCCTCTCTTACATTAAAGGCCCTTTCCAGGTTATAAATTCTTTCGCCGGTTTTTCTAAATTCCTCGACTCCGAACTTCCAGCCGGTCAGGGCCGCAATGATGCCCGCCCATTCCTCGGTATCCAAAGTCATCCCCATGAACTTACAACATCCGGCAGCATCAAAAACCGTCAAAGCATCTTCCATGTCTTTGACAACCTTAGCCTCTTGCGGATTTTCCTGAAGCGGGTCCTCGATTTCGCTTTCTTCCACCACCAGGAACGGACTGGCAAGAAAAGTCGGACCCTGGACATAGGCGGTAACATGGTCACCGCCACGATTGGCGGTCGCAAAGGCCAAACCGGTAATCTTAGCTGCTCTTGAATCATAAGCAGGCAGTTCAAGGCCCTTTACATTCATGGCAAACCTTTCCGAGTCGTGGCCCAATCTCTGCGCCATGATCCTGGTTCCCTCAGCCAGAAGATCTCCTACACCCTCCCTTTTGGCAATCATGTGGACAAGCTCTATCATGGTTTCGGAATCGCCAAACTCTATTTCCATCCCCCCGGCATCATCCTTTTTCAGGATTCCTTTTTCAAAGCATTCCATGGTGAAGGCGATGGTGCTACCGCAGGAAACGGTGTCGAGGCCATAATCATTACAAAGATACCCGGCCATAGTAATCGCTTCCAAGTCTTGAACGTCACACATAGATCCAAATGTTCCGACGGTTTCATATTCCGGGCCTTCGCCTTTTCTACCGATGTTCGGGCCATTTCTGATTTCTGAAACCCGACCGCATTCGATGGGGCAGGCAAAGCAACCGGTCTGTTTCACAAGAACCTTTTCGCTTAAGGCCTCACCATTTATTTCGTCTGCAAAGGAGCACACACCTGTCTGCCAGTTTCTGGTGGGTAATCCTCCACACACATTGACCATGTCTAAAACCAGGTTTGTTCCATACGCTTTTAGACCTGCGCTTAAGATACTTTCGTTAAGTAGCTCGAATTGTTTCTTGGATACTTTCTGAAAAACCCCCGTGTCAGCGATGTTGATCTTTTTGGTGCCCCTGACTGCGATCGCCTTCAATTTTTTGGAACCCATGACAGCGCCTACGCCACATCTGCCGGCTGCCCGGTGAAGGTCATTCATGATTGCCGCATACTTGACGAGGTTCTCTCCGGCCTGGCCGATACTCGCCACATTGAATTTTTCATTTAAATCCTTTTTAATGATTCCAGTTACATCTGAAACATTCTTGCCCCAAAGATGACTTGCATCGCGTAGTTCAGCTTTTCCGTCATCAATAATGAGATAAACCGGTTGGTTCGATATCCCTTCGAAAATAATGCCATCAAAACCCGAATGCTTCAGGTCAACACCCCACCGGCCGCCCGAATTGGATTGACACCAGATATTGGTTAAAGGGGATTTGGTCACAACGCTGTAACGCCCGGCGCTTGGAGAAGCTGTGCCGGTCAATAGACCGGACATGAAGATAAGCTTGTTCCTGGGCCCTAAAGGATCTTCACCCGGTTTTACTTCATCAAACAAGTACTTTGAAGCAAGCCCACGACCTCCCAGGAATTTTTTAGCCATCTCTTCGGGTATGTCCTCTTCGAGGATTTTCCCCTCCGTTAAGTTCACTCTTAGAATTTTTCCCATCAATCCAAACATTTGCACCCTCCTTTGCCCATTAAAAACCAAACTCCGTCTTCAATTTCTGCATTAAGTCTTTAAATGACTGGTGTTCTTCAGGTTCCAGTTCATCGGGAAATCTATCGCTGATCTCACCTGCGAGAGCTACCAAGCGAATTGCTGCCTGGGTAGCGGCTGCCAGTTTTGCTGCTTTCTTGAAATTGAAGGGCACTAATTTCAATTTCATGGTGGCGATCTCTTTTACCACGTTAAGTTCTTTCCTCATCACTCTTTTCCATCGATCATATTCCGCCTCAAGGACATACTCGCCGCTCCGACCTATCTCTTCGGGCACAATTCTGACAGAATGGCATTCACCATGCCACAGGTCCATAAAAACAAAGAAATCATCATCAAAGCCGGCCCGCGGTTCAGCCTTAAAGACCAGAACCACAGATCCCTCCCAGGTCTTGGCGGCTTGTTTGTATTTTTCATCTCCTTGAATCTTTTTCTCAATTTCGGACGCCCATTCAGGTGTCCCCACGATATATGGCTCTGACTCTGATTTACTTCTCTCCTCAACCAGTTTGGCATAGTTTTCATCCCATTGTTTTGTTCCCGCTTTGTACATGGTTCCACCCCCTTAGATCCAACAGGCCCTTATTTTCAATTTATCTCAAACCTATTCACTGAATCCCCTTTTTCTGGAAGGAAGTATAGGGAAATTAGCCTTGTGTGTCAAGCCAACAGGCAATGCAATATATAGTGGTTTTAGATTATTGTATGCTGCAAAGTTGATATGAGCATTGCATGTGGCTCAATATTGAAGTAATATTGATTATGACGGTATGAAATGTTATATTCCGA
>JAIWDV010000148.1:0-5124 GCA_048632525.1 Bacteroidales bacterium
GTCTGTTGCAACGGAGTCTCTCCTTTGGGGCTGTCCTATAACGAATTTCAAGGCTACGCTGCCGTTCAATAGAATGAAGCAGTTTTTTGCGGCCTTTAAAAAGAGACCCCGCGGCCCTGCATTAGCAAAGTCTAAAGGTCATAATGAGAATTGCTTGGCAATCTCTAACAATTCTATGTCTGTTTTCCAGGACTTCCTCCTGAAACGGCCTTTTCCCTTTGACACACAGTCACCCCTGTCTTACATTGTCCACATCTCAAAGAGGAGCTCAGCAAAATCCAATGACCGATAAATATCTTTGTATCCACGGCCACTTCTATCAACCGCCTCGTGAGAATCCCTGGCTGGAATTCGTTGAATACCAGGCTTCGGCCCAGCCTTACCACGATTGGAATGAGCGCATCACGCGGGAATGCTATGGACCCAATACTCGCGCTCGCCTGCACGACCAGGAGGGACTTATTAAGAAACTGCTCAACAACTATGAGCACATGAGTTTCAACTTTGGCCCTACCCTGCTCTCCTGGCTGGAAAAGGCCCATCCCTGGATCTATGACCAGATTATATTTGCGGACCTGGCCAGTCGAGACCGCTACCAGGGTCACGGCAATGCCCTGGCTCAGGTCTATAACCACATCATTATGCCCCTTGCACGCCGCAGGGATAAACTGACACAAATTCGATGGGGCCTGGCCGATTTCGAGCAGCGGTTTGGCCGGCAGGCCGAGGGGATGTGGCTGGCCGAGACCGCGGTTGATATGGAGACCCTGGACATGATGGCACAGGAAGGAATAAAATTTACCATCCTATCCCCGACTCAGGCCCAATCGGTTCGTCCCCTATCCGGAAATTCAGGGGAAAATGACTGGCAGGATGTCTCAGGAAGCCGGATCGATCCGACCCTCCCTTACCGGGTCTGGTTGGACAAGGGATCCCAGCGTTTTATAGACATCTTTTTCTACGACGGGCCACTCTCTCGCGCCGTCGCATATGAAAAGATCCTTTCATCCGGGAAAGACTTCCTTTCACGCATCGAACAGGCATTTGGAGAGCATAAAGATGGACCGCGGTTAGTCAACGTTGCCACGGACGGGGAGTCTTACGGGCATCACTTCAAGTTCGGTGACCTGGCTTTATCCTGGATTTTCGACCACCTGGAACAGACCGACCATATCAAGCTCACGAACTACGCGTTGTTTCTTGAACGCTTTCCCCCGCAAAATGAGGTCAAAATTCTTGAGAATAGCTCCTGGAGCTGTGCGCACGGGGTTGGGAGGTGGCGCGCAGACTGCGGATGCAGCATTGGTCACACGCCGGGATGGAATCAGGCCTGGCGTGCTCCCTTGCGTGAGGGACTTGACTGGCTGAATAATGAGCTAAGGACGACCTTTGAAGAACAGGGCGGAAGACTTCTGAAGGATCCCTGGGAAGCGCGTGACGATTATGTAACGGTCTTTTCCAATCCCTCGGACCGGGAGCGCGAACGTTTTCTGAAACGCCATGCCGCACACGGGCTGGGAGCAACCGAAAAGGTGGAAACCTTGCAGCTTATGGAATCCCAGCGAATGTCACTCTACATGTTTACCAGTTGCGGCTGGTTCTTCGATGACATTTCCGGATTAGAGACTGCCCAGGTTCTTAAGTATGCCGCGCGAGCCATAGATCTGGCCCAGCCCTTGGCCAAAAGGGACCTTGAAGAAGGGCTTATGGGATTTTTATCAAAGGCCATGAGTAACGACCCGGAATACGGGGACGGAAGCAGTGTGTATCACCGACTGGTCAAACCCTCCCGGATAGATCCCTCCCGAGCGACCGCCCACTACGCCCTTGCCGCTTTGGCCAATGTGCCACCAAATGAGACCTGCATTTTTTCTGAAATGGTCAATCCTGTCCAACAGCAAGACTTAGGGGTTGAGGGCCTGAATGCAATTCTGGGAGAAGTGCAGGTGGAAGAAAAAACAACCGGGCGGGTATCTACACGGGCATATGTCGCTTTCCGCCAGGGAAAAGGGGAGTTGAGCTGTTCTGTGGGAGAAAACGCTGCCCGATTGGATCTGAAACAGATGGTCAAGGAACTCGAGCCGGGACTCGCTGCAGCGTCATCAGAGAAGATAGAAGAGACCTTCTTCCGGCATCTGCGTCAAGTCAAGCGTTATGAATTACACGATCTTATTCCGGACACCCGAAAGTGCCTTGTCGAAAATCTGGCGCGCACTGTCCACCAGCAGATAAGAAATTCCTTAATAGAGAACTATACGCCTCTCCAGGAGTTTATGTTTTTCCTTGAAAAGGCAGGTGAGCCGGTCCCTGAAAGACTGGACCAGCATTTTCGGCTTTTGATCTATGAACAATTGGCCGGATTTATGACCCCAGACCCGGAAGAAGTCCCTGTTGACTGGGCAGGTTTGCATCAAGTGGCTGAACGGGCCGGGCAACTTAAGCTGAAATTAAATGGGCCGGAACTCAGAAAAAAGGCCCGGGATTTTCTCCGAAATCAGATGACCCACCTGGCATCATCCCCTGACCAAAACACCATAAAAAACATGATTGACTTCTTGAATATGGCCGAGGCCATGCACCTGGAGCTGGACCTATGGGAGTGCCAAAACACATTCTATGATCTTTACAACAATCCTGAGTTCACTAAGATCCTTGGCCCGGAACAGGCATCAACATTCGATGAACTGGGGAGACGGCTGGGTTTTTTGGTCGGAGAGGAAGCAGGTAGGGATGTCGAAGATCCTGCTTAGGTAAGCCTGATGCTGGATGCAGCAATTCAGCTCTTATCTTTATCCAGCATCCAGCATCCAGTATCCAGTATCGTTTCATCATAGGCAACACACTGTATATTTTCAAAATCATCGGTTAAGACTTCCAAAAAAAAGGGGACATTTAAACCATGAACCTGATTATGGTCATTCACTGTCACCAGCCCGTTGGTAACTTCGACCACGTCTTTAAAATGGCCCATGACAAATGTTATCGGCCATTGCTTGACCTCCTTCAAGCCCACCCTGCAGTCAGGGTCGGCTTGCACTTTTCAGGTCCTTTGCTGGAGTGGTTAGACAAGCAGCGGC
Organism: Bacteroidales bacterium; assembly: GCA_048632525.1. Lineage (GTDB taxonomy): Bacteria > Desulfobacterota > DSM-4660 > Desulfatiglandales > Desulfatiglandaceae > 4484-190-2. Next base: position 3,078 of record JAIWDV010000148.1, read on the forward strand.
CTGAGACCCTGGACCTTTTGGCCAGCCTGGTAAAACGAGATCAGGTTGAACCCCTATCGGGCGGGTTTTTCGAACCCTTGCTGGCCAGCATTCCGGTCCGGGATGCCCGGGGCCAGGTGCGGATGATGAACGAATACATCGAAAGCCGCTTTGATCGTAAACCGACCGGCTTCTGGTTGACCGAACGTGTTTGGGATCCTGGTCTGCCGCTGACGCTGTCCGGCACAGGAATGGCTTACACTGTGGTTGATGACACGCATTTCTATTATGCCGGCCTCAAGCCACACGATATCTACGGCCGCTACATCACGGAAAAAGAAGGGAAGACTTTGAGCCTGCTGGCCACGCCCATGATCATGCGCTATCTCATCCCGTTTAAGCCAGTAGAGGAGGTCATGGGCCATCTCTGGGAAATGAAAGAGGCCGGACGGGCCGTGGCCCTCTACGGCGATGACGGTGAGAAATTTGGTCTCTGGCCTGGAACCTACGACTGGGTAATCCAACAGGGTTGGCTGGAAAAGTTCTTCACTGCTATTACAGATAGCTCGGAGTGGCTGCAAACAGTTTTGCCCGGAGAGTTTGTGGCATCGAATAGGCCCCTTGGCCGGATCTATCTCCCTCAGGCCTCATACGAAGAGATGACCGAATGGGCCCTGCCCCCGGAACAGGGTCACGCCCTTGAGAATATTATAAATTCGCTCAAGGCCGAAGGCCGCTGGGAGGAGTGGCGGCCTTTTGTGCGGGGAGGCGTGTGGGATAATTTTCTGGTCAAATATGACGAGGCCAACCGGATGCACAAGAAAATGCTCTTCCTCAGTGAGCAGGCCACCCATGATGAAGAGGCTCGTGAGTTCCTCTGGCGCGGGCAGTGCAATTGCGCGTACTGGCATGGCGTCTTTGGCGGGCTCTACCTCGGACACTTGCGGCGGGCCATCCACGAGAACCTGATCCGGGCCCAGGCCCGCTTAATTGAAGAGTCCGGTGGAGGGATCAAATTGCTGCAGCTCGATCTTGACAAAGATGGTAGCGAAGAGATCCTGGTGTGGAACCCGGGCTTGAGCCTGGGTCTTGCTCCTAACAAAGGAGGGGGATTATTCGAAATCTGTCATCTGCCACTCGCACTGAATCTGAGCGACACCCTCACTCGCCGGCGTGAGGCCTATCACCATCGCCTCCATGAGATCACACAAAGTGAAGGCGGGAACTCTGATAGCGTCGCATCCATCCACGACATGGCCAAGCCAAAGGATGAAAACCTGGAGCGCTCACTAATCTACGATGGCTACACCAGGATTTCTCTCTTGGACCACTTCCTGTCACAGGATGCCACCGTCGAAGGTTACGCCGCAAATGAATACGACGAACTGGGAGATTTTGTTGAGGGCGAGTATTTGGTAGAAAAGGCCTTGTCCTCGTCAGAAGAAGCCATTGTGGTTTTAACGCGTACCGGTCATGTGGCCGGCAGGGACCTGACCGTAAAGAAGTTGATTCAGGTTGGGGCGGAAGCGCGGTTGATCGTAGACTACGAGTTTGAGTGCTCCGGTTCTGAGCCGCTCTCAACCCTGTACGGCTGTGAATTCAACCTGACACTTTTTTCTGATCAGGACCCCAAAAGGTACTATCTCGCACCGGAGTCCGGCCGGCGGAGGGAGGTTCCCGAGACCGGGCATGAGGACAACCTGACAAAGTTTGAGCTAATCAATGGCCCGGACCGGTTGACCGCAGCATTTAACTTCTCTCAACAGGTCTCGGCATGGTTTTTTCCCCTGATGACAGTCTCCCAGTCCGAGGAAGGATTTGAGCGCACATACCAGGGATCGAGTCTGCTTTTCCTTTATCCCCTTATCCTTACTCCAGGGAAAAAGGCGCAGCTTCAGATTCAACTCGACCTTATCACTACTTACAAAGACGGACAAACGATTGGACCGCGGCAAAGCCCGTAGCCAGGGCCAGGCCTGAACCGCATTTCATGCGCATCCAGTCCTGGTGAGCCAGGATGGAGCCTGCGGCGAAAAGCAATTTAAAGGCAGGACGGCCGGAACTGTCC
>JAIWDV010000149.1:0-5009 GCA_048632525.1 Bacteroidales bacterium
TGGCTTAGGACTTATAGCTGCACACCTTATCAAACCCTGAGACAGATTGGAAGTTATAGAACACATTGAAAGAGAGAATGGAGTTTAACAATGAAAAAAAAGCCTTTTGAAAGATGTGCGAAAACAGCGCTCTTCCTATTATCCTTTGTTCTGATTGCGCCACAGATGAGTATTGCTGATGACGCAGCATGCTACTATGAAAAAGGCACCAACTTTCTAAGGGATGGCAATTTGAATGAGGCAATAGCCGCCTTAACAACAGCCGTAGCTTTAAGGCCTGGTTATGCAATAGCTTATAATAACAGAGGTCTTGCGTACTATAAACAGGATAAATATGTTAAAGCAGCAGGAGACTTCCGAAGGGCAATCCAGTTCAACCCAAATGATGAAATGGCGTACAACAATGTGGCAATCGTTTTTTGCAAGCAGGGGGACTATGACAAGGCCCTGCTTTATTTAGACAAGGCCATAGCGCTAATTAAAGACATAAAACCCTCTCACGCTGATGTATTCAACAACCTGGGTTTTGTCTATATGCAAAAAGGCATGCATAAAGAGTCTGCGGATGCCTACAACTATGCCAGCCATATCATACAAAGCAAAACCGCTGATTATTCAGATGATTACAACCAGATAACGTTTAACCAGCGAATAGACGGCCATCCGGTGACAGCAAAATTCTATGAGAAATAGTTAAAAGAATGGTGGGTTTCTATTTTAACATAATTTAACTTGCTTACCATAGCATTTAAACTGCGGAAAATTAGTCTCGCTTTCAGCGGGACGCAACCCACCCTACGACTATTTCTTATATTCAGCTCATCTCGTCCACTCCCTTAAGAAAGTTCAGCATAACACCTACAGTCTTTCTTTGTGTTCATCGTAGACGCCTGAACATGAGGGTGGCAAAAAATCCCGCTCCATGTTAGTAAAATCAAAATGATGAAACCAAAAAAAGGGCAGACAATTGAACTGGACATCGAGAAGATGGCGTATGGAGGCCGGGGAATAGGCAAGGTTGATGGATTTGTGGTCTTTCTCAGGGGCGTAGCCCCTGGTGACAGGGTGCAGGCCAGGGTTTACAAAAAGAAGAAGGCCTATGCCGAAGCAAGCCTGGTAGAATTGATTACACCCTCACCTGAGCGAGTACAGGCCCCGTGCCCTTACAGCGGCTATTGCGGGGGCTGCCAGTGGCAGCACATACAATATGCAGCGCAGCTTTCTTACAAAAAAGAGCAGGTGGAAGAAGCCATTGAACACATTGGGGGACTCAAAGATGTGAAGGTCCGCGATGTGCTGCCTTCTGAAGAGGTATTCGCTTATCGCAATAAGATGGAATTTTCCTTTTCTGACCGCCGGTGGTTCCTCCCCCATGAATTGGATAAGCGCGAAGTTGAAGGGAATTTTGCATTAGGACTTCATGTTCCCGGGACATATCAAAAGGTTATTGATGTGGAAGCCTGTCTACTTCAGCAGGAAACCGGTAACAGGATCCTGAGAGAGGTCAAAAAATATGTAAAAAAAAGCGGAATACCCGTCTATGGCCTGAAAAGTCATGAGGGATTCTGGCGCTTTCTGACCATTCGATATTCCAGGGCATTTGATGAATGGATGGTAAATCTGGTTACATCAGAGGAACGGCAGGAAGTAGTCCGCCCCCTGGCTGATGAGCTGTCGCAGCGAATCGCCAACATCAAAACAGTGGTAAATAACATCACCGGGAGGAAGGCCTCCATTGCCGTTGGGGAGCGGGAAGTCATCCTTAAAGGCGAAGGATATATCAGGGACAAGATCGGTCCATACACCTTCCAAATATCCTCAAACTCATTTTTCCAGACCAATTCCCTGGCCGCCCGGCAGCTTTATGAGAAAACAGCCGACTATGCCGAGCTCAAGGGCAGCGAGACAGTGCTGGATCTGTACAGCGGAACCGGCACAATCCCCATCTTTCTGGCAAACAGGGTGAAGGTGGTTACTGGTATTGAAATCAGCGAAAGTGCCGTGCTGGATGCCCGGAACAATTGCAAAGACAATGGCATAGATAACTGCCGGTTTATTATTGGGGATATTCGAGAAAGACTCTCCGCCATAACCTACAAACCAGATGTTCTAATCATTGACCCACCGCGGGCAGGGATGCATAAGCATGTGTTAGCCCGGATACTGGCATTATCTCCTGAAAAGATCATCTATATCTCATGTAACCCTGCCACAATGGCAAGGGACATCGCCCAGATGATACAGAAATATGAGTTAATTGAAATACAACCCGTAGACATGTTCCCTCACACCTATCATATCGAGGCTGTTGCAAAATTATGGCTGCGGAAATAAGGAGTTTTGAATAACTGGCAATAATAATAGTTTCGCAAAACATCAGATTCTGTTAAAATTAAACCAGATGCTTAATAAAGATCAAATTGCAAAAATAGTGGCCTTTGCAAAGGCGCAGCCTATGATTTCGGCGATATATCTTTTTGGCTCACACGCATCAGAACATGATAGGCCAAAAAGTGATATTGATTTGGGCGTGTTATTTTCCGATGATGTGGATGGTTTTACAAGGATCAATATGGAGACCGAAATCTCAAATAAAATAAAAAAAGATGTCGACCTTGTTGATATTAAAAGAAGTAGCCCGTTCTTGCGGCACCAGATATATAAATGCGGAAAGGCCCTTTATCATGATAGGAGTGATTTCTCGTTTATATTCAGAGCAAAGTCCATACATGAATATTTAGATACCGACTACTTGAGAAGGAAAAGGAAGGCTACTTTTTATGGTCAATGATGAAATCATTTTAAGAAAAACCCAAAAGCTCAAAGAATATACAAACGAACTTCGGCAGGCAAAAGACATAACTTGGGAAAAATACCAGAAAAATATTCGTGATCGTGCTTTTGTAGAGCGATACATTCATATCGCCATACAGACTGTATTTGATATTGCAAATCACATAATTTCTTACGAGGAATGGAAGGAACCAGATACCTATAGAGAAACCTTTAGCATACTTGCATCACATGGAGTTTTGCCCGACGAAAAGGTCACCGATTATCAAAACATGGCTTCGTTCAGGAACATGTTAGTTCACCATTATGAAAGTGTAGAAAATGAGGTTGTCTTTGGCATTTTTAAAAATAGATTAGGAGACTTTGATCTTTTTCGTGGGTTTATTCTCGATTATTTGAAAAAAGTAAAAAAAGATTGACAAATTGTATAATATACATAGTATACGAAGCTCGGAGAGCAAAAACTCTGTGCCTTAAACTGACGGAAGGTCATGGTCAGCGATATGGGCACAGGTCTACACAGCAAAGGGGGTGATCAGACATGGCTGGAAGTTATCAAAGTTTTTTATTTTCAATATGGTCTTTCGGCCTGATAGAGCAAGTATACCCCTTACAATATCATGAGTGTTTTCACACCCTTAAACTTTTCAAGAGGTAAGACTTAATTCTCAACTGTTAGTGGACTAATTCACGCTTAAGACAAGAATTATTTGTTTGGGTGAGAAAAAGCATCTCATATTGGTTTAGAGATGCTTTTTTATTTTCATTAAACTACGGAGTAACTTCATTATGAAAGTCATTGTGCACGATAATCAGATAGAAAAGGCCATCAAGGATCTTAAAAGGAAGTTAACCAAGGAAGGTTTCTTTTCCGAAATCAAGGAAAGGCGCTTTTATGACAAGCCGAGCGTCCAGAAAAAGAAGAAACAGGCCAAGGCAGCCAAAAGACGTCGTAAAAGAGTCAGAAGGTTTTAAGGTTAGTTACTTTTTCACTTGACAAACATGGGGGTGAAACAGGTAAATTTGCATTAACTTTGGGGCCATGTTCCCATCGACCTCAAACTCACTAAGTCAGGGGCTTATCCAGATGAAAAATCAAGCAAGTTCCTCCCAAAAGACCTCAAAAGTTGGACTTATCTCATTGTTTAACCGATTCATATCATTTGAAAAAGGTTCCACTTTTCTCCCCCCTTTTTCATTTGGTGTATGGATCTTTTTTCTTGCCGGGTTGATCCCGTCCTTAATCGTGGGGTGGATCATCTATCCCATGGTCTTATACTCAAAACAGCCCCAACCCATGAATTTTAATCATGCCCTTCACCTTAATCCGGAAATAGTAGACGGCATCGAAGGCGACACAGAAACCGAAAGATGCCTGTCTTGCCATGCGTTCCGGGAGGATGGCACCTTTGCCGGCATCCCCAAATTGGACAAGTGCTTAGAATGCCATGATGACCCCGAGTCGCCCCTCGGTGAAACACCTGAAGAGCAGGAATTCTTGACTAAATATGTTGCCGAAGAACGGGAGATACCCTGGCTCTCCTACTACAGGCAACCTGACTGTGTGTACTTCTCCCATATCGCCCATGTCAAAATGGGGGACCAGGATTGTGAAACCTGCCACGGAGACCATGGGAAAACCGAAAAACTGCCGGCATACAAGGTCAATCGCATGACCGGGTACAGCATCAACATCTGGGGAAGAAATATTGCCGGGTATAAGACAAATACATGGGATCGCATGAAGATGGATGACTGTGCTGAATGTCATACCGAAAACGATCTCGAAGAGAATAACGCCTGTTTTGTCTGCCATAAATAAGCTCAAAAACCTTTAAGGGAACACCACAATGGAAATAAATAGAAGACATTTCATTGCATTGATCGTGGGCGGAGCAGCAGGAATAAATGCAACGCCGCTTCCCTGGAAGTTCACGGACGACATTGCCATCTGGACGCAGAACTGGCCCTGGGTGCCGGTCCCGCCTACGGGTGAATTTTCCCACGTAAAATCTGTATGCACGCTTTGTCCCGGTGGATGCGGCATAGAAGTCCGTAAGGTGGACGACAGGGCAGTAAAAATTGAAGGCCGTACTGATTATCCTGTCAATCCCGGCGGTATTTGTCCTCTGGGCATGGGTGGTCTTCAATTACTTTACAACGAAAGTATACGTTTCACAGGTCCGATGAAACGCGTTGGACCGAGGGGCTCCGGT
>JAIWDV010000150.1:0-4999 GCA_048632525.1 Bacteroidales bacterium
ATGGGATCATTTTGACAGTATATCGGCGGTATGGAGAACCTTCAATTAAGGAGGATTCTATCATCCTGATTGGTTAGGAGTGGTCAAATACTATATATTGGGGTAGACTAGACATTCAGTTTCATCTGGGGATCTTCATCCCGGTTGCATGTATGTAACGCGTATCGCAAGACATTGATAACATTGATTATTTCATATATCAAGATACCTGCAATCCAATCCCCCCATATTCCTTTATTAAAATCGCGTTTTCAGGTACCACATTATTAACTTCAGCCACTTGGTACCCATTATGCTCAATAGATTGATTTCACTTCCGCGAGTACGAAGGAACTACGCGTGGCGTTTACTCCCTTTGCATTGAACACGTCATGCAGGACGACCTGTGAGTAGTGCTGCATGTCCCGCGCAACAATTTCGAGCATCAGGTCAACATCGCCCGACACTGCGAAGACGCTGACAACGCCCTCGATTTTTGCAAGGTTGTGCGCGAGTTCTTCCCAACTCACGTCTGCATCGCGAAGCACACCACAATACGCACGTACAGAGAGCCCGAGTTTTTGTCGATCCGTGAGGGCTCGGTACCCTACAATGACGCCATCCCGCTCAAGCCGTGCAATACGCCGTGAACAGCTCGAGTGGGATAAGTTGACCAGCCCCGCAACATCAATATTTGAAAGCCGTCCGTTGGTTTGTAAAGCCGCAATGATCTTCCGGTCGAAGTCGTCGAGTTTTACCATTTGCAAAACCTTTGCATATGCATTTTAATTATTAAGGAGTTTTGATTAGATATAGCAAATAGCTCAATATTTTGCAAGAACTTTGATAAATCTTACAATATATACAAAATACTTGCAAATAAGAGAAAGGGCTCCTACATTTAAACACGTGGCTTGGTCATTATACTACGCCGCAAAAGAAGCATTGATAATCATTTTTGTAAGGAGGTGATTCATGATCCAGCCCAAGGCTTCCGCAAAGCCCTCCGGATACCGTTGGGTAGTCTTCTGTCTCCTGGCCTTTGGTTACCTGTTAGTATATTTTCACCGGCTCTGCCCGGCGGTGGTGGCCTTGGACATGCAGGCCGACCTCCAGACCAGCGGCGCTTTGCTGGGTTTTTTGGCAGCCGCCTATTTTTATCCTTATGCCTTGATGCAGCTTCCTTCAGGCCTGCTTTCCGACTCCTGGGGTCCACGTAAAACCATCACAGTCTTCTTTGCCATAGCCGGCGCCTCTTCCATTTTTTTGGGTATGGTCGAGTCAATGGGACTTGCTATCCTGGCTCGGACACTGGTGGGGTTGGGTGTGGCCATGCTATTTGTACCCACCATGAAAGTGATGACCAATTGGTTCAAAATTGAAGAGTTTGCCCGGATGACCGGCATACTCATGGCTGTGGGCGGACTGGGGGCATATACTGCCTCCTGGCCACTGGCCTGGCTTAGTGACAAGATAGGCTGGCGGGGTAGCTTTGTGGCCATCGGTGCCGTAACCCTATTGGTGGCGGTGGCCATCTGGTTCCTGGTGCGCAACACTCCCCAGGATATGGGGCTTCCAGTGGTTAACCAACCGGCTCAAGACAACCCCGGAAAGGCCAAAACAATCGGACTGGTCCAGGGTATGAAGATGGTGCTTTCCTCGGGACCCTTTTGGTTTTTGGCGGCTTGGTTCTTCTTCTCGTTCAGTATATTCTTCAGCTTCGGAGGGCTTTGGGGCGGTCCCTACCTGATGCAAGTCTATGGCCTCAACAAAGCTGAGGCAGGCAACATACTTGGAATGCTGGCCTTGGCCATGATAGTGGGGAGCCCTTTTCTTAGCTGGCTGTCGGACAAGGTGTTTCACTCCCGGAAGAAGGTCATCGTCCTGGCTTCGATCATGACATTGTGCCTCACCATCCCCCTGGCCTTCTTTACCGATGTAATGAACCGGCCCACTCTTTATCTCCTATGCTTCCTTCTGGGGATGTTCAACAGCGCTGTGGTGGTGGTGGCCTTCACTTCGGCCAAGGAACTGTTCCCGGTGGAGATCGCCGGTACCTCGGTGGGACTGGTGAACCTATTCCCCTTCCTGGGTGGAGCGGTTGCGCCTCCAATTTTGGGGGCCATTTTGGAGGCCCAGGGAAAAACCGCAACAGGATATTCTGCCGAGGCGTATTCCAAGGCCTTTTTGTTATACTTTTTATTTGCCCTAATAGCTTTGGGGGCAGCGTGTTTTGTCACGGAGACCATGAAAAAGGCCTCTGATTAACCTTTAAGCGGTAAAAGACTGTGGGGGAAGAGACAAGGGCGATATTCATAATTAACTGTCATGAAATAATTCAACGATAGTTAATATGCAGCGGATTCAACATTCCGGCTTGATATGTGAATCTCCATTTAAGATGCATGTCTGAGTACTTATCTTTCATTTGGGTGCTTTTCGGTCACTACTTCGATACCTTTAACCGCCGGGATCATTTTCATGATATCTCCAATCTTTTTCACTAAATCCGACTCTTGACCTGGCAGGGATGTCGTTTTCAGAGAAACGAATCCATCCTCAGTACATACCTCGGCGCTTGGTTTCACATCTATCAGAAAGGTTTCGACCTCAGCGGCGAGAGCCAAATCTTCCAATGCCCTTTTGGATTCATTACTTGTTTGGAATTGCTTTAATCTGGCGATCTGGCAAATAGTAGCCACCGCATCCTTTACAGTGATATTGTTAATATGTAAGACCAAATCGTATAGGCTGGGATCCCCTGGATCGATTCCATAGAGTTTTAGACCCCATTTTTTTCGTTCCTCATCAACTTTTTTCACAAGTCGCATAGCTTCTCTTCTCGGAATTTTATCGCGCGCCATTACGATTTTTATACGATCCTCAGTCTCGGAAATAATCCGGACCTTGAGCACCTGCGGGAGATCTTTTACAAAAAACTGATATGCGAAGCCATGATATACTATTTTGTCTTCTTTTAATTGTTTTAATAGCGCAGCCCGAATGTAAGCAATGTATTTCTCTTTTCCATGGGTAAAGCGATCAAAAAAGGAGGGAGCATCCTCAATTGCATGAATGAGCTTTATCTCTGGGACGTTAAAATCTTTTGAGGCATTGATTAGGACCTCTCGAGAGATGCAAGCATAGCCTAACTTTTGAGAGGTCTTCTCGGCAATCTCTTTGCCTCTCGTATATGACCCTCTTGAGATAGTAATAATGGCCATCATCGACCTCTTTTACACATTTAAGTGCTATATACCTTTCTGTATACCAACTCTTTTGTCTCAAAACTGGGTAATTTAACAAACAAGTTAGTTTATAACTTTGAAGACTTGCCTTCAATCATAAAGTGCAAAGGTTTTTCAGGCTGACACTCTTTCTCAAGCATGGGCAGCCCTTAACTCTCCTTTCATTCCAATCACCTGATAGATAGCTGTGTTACCTATTCCTTTGAGACTGTCTGACCAAGTCGAGCCTATCTGCAATTCATTGCCAAGCCTCTCCTTGACTGTCTGACTAATCACTATCTCCCCAGGGCGAGTCTTCTCTTCCAATCGGAATGCGGCGATAATAGGGCGTCCCACTGCTCCGTACTTCTTGCGTTTCTCAGAACCTATATTTCCCACGACCAGCTTCCCGCAGTTGATACCGATTCTCATTTCCAGTCGCGGTAACCCCATACTGAGGTTCTCGTTATTCAATTCCTTCATGGACCCTTGCATCTCAAGGGCGCAGAGCACAGCTCGCCTGGTATGGTCCGAGAGCAGACGCGGAGCTCCGAAGAATACGAGGATTCCATCGCCTGTAAATTCGTCGATGGTTCCCTCATGGCTCACGATAATGTCGGTCATCTTTTCCAAATACCGGTTGATTAGCTCTACTACTTGAGGTGCCTCCATGCCTTCGGTGGCCGAAGTGAATCCGCAGAGATCAGATACGAGAACAGTCATTTCCCTCATTTCTCCGCCCAGCTTGACACCTTCAGGGGATGCGAGTATCTCTGTGACAACCTCACCGCTCAGGTAAGCTCCAAAGGTTTCTCGGATAAAGGCCCTCTCCTTATAGCTTTTCTGGAGTTCTGCCGTTCGTTCCTCAACGCGCCTTTCCAACTCATCACGCGCTTTTTGTACTGCATCCTCGACCCGCTTACGCTGGATGGCTAATGCATAAAACTGCGCCAATCGACGAATCGCTTCTAGTTCCCGTTCAGTATAATCCGTGTCCTTGTTGGCCAGAGCGATTTGGCCGACCAACTCCTTACCTAACATCACCGGCATAGAAAGTAAGCGCTTAATAGGTATGTGTCCCCCAGGGATTCCCCTTTTTGCCTTATGAGTTTCGGGTGAGTTAGTGAAAAAAGCCTCTAAGGTATTCAAAGAGTATCCGCAGAGACCGGAATAAAGCCCATCTTTTCCACGAGGGAAGGTAATCCCCTTATTCTCCTCTGAGACTCTGCATTGGCCTTTGAACATTTCAGTAAGCGTGTGCCCAATATTATCACCAGTGTTAGGGTCGACGGAAGAAACGTAGCCATGCTTACTCCCTGTCAGACCTTTTGCCTTGTCTAGTATTGTGTTGGTCATGTCCTCAATTGAAGCCCATGGAGAGACCAATGGTTTATAGGACTCTGAGAGAGCAGAATTCACGGCCAGTTCCCATTTTAGCGCCTCCTCTGCTTGCCTGCGCTCCGTGATGTCCAGCACATACTCAACTATTTGCGAGACATTCCCCTCATTGTCAAAAACAGGGAAAGCATGGATTTCGACGTTTCTAGGGTTTCCGTTTTTGTCATAATGAAGATGTTCTACCCTCACTGGCCGTTTAGTTTCCCTTATTTTCTCTAGCGGGCAGGGATGTTCTGCCGAACCACATGGTCTATCGGTTTTGTGTGTAAGAGCATAGCAGGTTGCACCCTTTGGTAACTGTCCGAATTTAGCAGCAGAATTTGCTACTTTGATAGTATAATCAGATGCATCGATGACATAAAAGGCATTTGGTAAGGATTCCAAAATTAAATCAT
>JAIWDV010000151.1:0-4978 GCA_048632525.1 Bacteroidales bacterium
GATAAACATACAAAATAACTAAACTAACATAGCTTGCCTTATCTTTGGGTGAAAGAGCAATAATTCAATTATGACTGCCAGATGTAATGTGAAAAATTCATTGGTTCAAGTATTCCCAAATTAATCATCATATCAATATCGTTGAATGTCCGGCTAGATTAGAAGCTCTGCTCAAGGATTGAAAGATCAAATTTCGGCTTTTACAATTTTTTTTCAGTATAAAATGAATGATTAAGACCTTTTTTATAACAAAAAGAGGGCGAATTTCACAAAAAAGTGTTTGCTAATTTATCTACATTTTTGTAGCTTCATATTTTGGTTTGTACGTAAAGAACCCCTTGAAACACGGGTAAACAGGAAGCTCTTTCTTATGCCTACAAAAGACGTCAGCCCCAAACTGGATGAGATTACATGCCTTTACGAAATAACCAGGGCCATCCATGCCACCCTGGACCTGAGAAAGGCACTATATAAGGTTCTGGACCTGTTATCAGACTACCTCGGTATGAATCGCAGCTCCATAACTCTTTTGAACCCCGATACTTCGGAAATTCACATTGAGGTAGCCCATGGGATTTCAACTAAAGAAAAAATGAGGGGCAGGTACAAACTGGGCGAAGGTGTCACGGGTCGTGTAATTGAAACTGGACGTCCCATGGCCGTACCGCACATAGATGCAGAGCCCCTCTTTCTTGATAGAACAGGGGCCCGTAGAGGAATTGATAAATCGAAAACCTCCTTTGTGTGTGTGCCCATAAAGGAAGGACGCAGGGTGATTGGCGCCCTCAGTGTGGACCGACTATTTGCAGGTTCATCTCCACTGGATGCAGATTTAAGACTTCTGGCCATCATCAGCACTCTCATCGCTCAGAAGGTAGCCTTGCTGGATAAGATCAGAAAAGAGCAGGAGCAACTGAGGAAGGAAAACATACGGCTGCGAAGGGAACTCAACAAGAAATACAGCTTCACAAGCATCATAGGCAACAGCCGCAAGATGCAGGAAGTGTTCTATCTTATTACACAGGTGGCCAAGAGCAATGCCAATGTGCTCCTGCTCGGAGAGAGCGGTACCGGAAAAGAACTGGTAGCCAACGCCATCCACTATAACAGCCTGCGGCACGCAAACCCGCTGGTCAAGGTCAACTGCGCCGCACTGCCGGAAAACCTGGTGGAGGCTGAGCTGTTTGGCTATGAAAAAGGAGCCTTTACCGGGGCCAACCGGGAGAAAATTGGTAAATTCGAACTGGCAAATAGCGGTACCATCTTCCTGGACGAAGTAGGCTCTCTTGCTTTTGAAAGTCAGGGGAAGCTGCTCAGGGTCCTTCAGGAAAAAGAACTTGAACGGTTGGGGAGTACGAGCGTTATAAAGGTGAATGTCCGTCTTATGGCGGCCACAAATCAGGATCTGGCCAGTGCGGTTGAGGCCGGGGCCTTTCGTGAAGATTTATTTTATCGGCTGAATGTTTACCCTATCTATTTGCCGGCCTTGAGAGAAAGAGAGGCGGATCTTTTGTTATTGGCTGACCATTTCCTTGAAAAGTATTCCAAAGAATACGATAAAGATATAAAGAGAATTTCTACCCCTGCAATTGATGCTTTAACAAGATACCACTGGCCAGGAAATGTCAGGGAGCTTGAAAACTGCATGGAAAGGGCTGTTCTGCTTTGTGATGATCAGGTTATTCATAGTTACCATTTGCCACTCACGCTCCAAACGGCGGAGGACACCGGAACTCAACAGGCACAGTCTTTTGAGGAGGCGGTTGAAAGATTTGAAAGAGAGCTGCTGATTGATGCCCTAAAAAGCAGCCGCGGGAACATGCGTCAGGCGGCAATGGCGCTCAAGACCACTGAACGTATTTTCGGATATAAGGTCAACAAATACGCTATAATTCCTAAGCAGTACAGATAATCATTTGAAGCCATTTCAAATTCTCTTCGCCACTCTGATCTTGACTTGGGTTGAATTAACCTGTTTCTTTCCCCACCTTAACAGAATCTTTACACAATCCTTATGAAATGCTAACATATTTATATTACATTAAGTTTTTGTTAAATCCAAGGTAACTGCTCAGGTTCAAAGTTCAAAGGTTCACGGTTCAAGGTTAACTGATGAAAACTGCACGGTTTTGAGATATTGAGGGGTGGCACATTGCGCGTAACTGCTGCCGTTCATAGGTTCATCAACTATGTCAAGCAATATGAAAAATGCGACCCCGCCGCAGGCGAAACAACCCTGAACCCTGAACCGTGAACCCAGAACCTGAATAGTTTCAATCCAAGTTCATAAAAAGGTCTTGTTATGGCGAAAGAAAAGATCCTCGTTGTAGACGATGAAGAGGATATCTTAGAGTTGCTCAGGTATAATCTCCTGAGAGAGGGCTACAATGTATCCTGCGCAGCATCTGGTGAAGAGGCCCTGAGACTGGCCCAATCGGAAATACCTGATCTCCTGGTGCAGGACCTCATGCTTCCCGGAATAGACGGCCTGGAAGTCACAAAGATTCTCAAGAATGATTCCAGGACCAAGGATATCCCCATCGTGATGTTGACGGCCAAGGGCGAGGAGGCGGATATTGTGACAGGCCTGGAGCTTGGCGCTGACGATTACATCACCAAGCCTTTCAGCCCGAGGGTTTTGGTGGCGAGGGTGAGGGCGGTTCTGCGCAGGAAGGTAAAAGAATACAAAGAGGAAACGCCGGTTCTTCGAATTCACGATATTGTTATCCATCCGGGACGCCATGAGGTGCTCGTCAACGATAAACCTGTACAACTGACTTTGACAGAATTCGGCATCCTCAATTATCTGGCAAGGAGACCCGGATGGGTATTTACGCGTTCCCAGATAATGGATGCTGTTAAAGGTGAGGACTATTTTGTCACCGATCGTTCTGTGGACGTCCAGATCGTTGGACTGCGGAAAAAACTATGTAATGCCGGTAAGTATATAGAAACGGTGCGGGGCGTCGGGTACAGATTTAAGGAATAATCATGGCTAAAAAAAGACGGTTGTTCTGGCAACTGTTCCCCTCCTATGTAATGATCACGGTCATATCTCTTGTGGCAGTGACGTGGTATGCATCCACATCTCTGAGGCATTTCTTCCTTGAACAGGCAGCAGCCAATCTCGAAGTACGCGCCCACCTGTTTGAGGATCAAATTATCAAATATTTAGATCCATTGGATAAGAATGCAGTTGATTCCTTATGCAAGAAAATCGGAAAATGCGCTTCAACCCGTATTACCGTTATCCTCCCATCGGGCCAGGTTATTGGCGATACGGAAAAAAATCCGGCTAAAATGGACAATCATGTGGATCGACCGGAAATTATAGGAGCCTTAACCGGAGCTTCCGGCACATCCACAAGGTACA
This sequence comes from Bacteroidales bacterium, assembly GCA_048632525.1. Classification (GTDB taxonomy): domain Bacteria; phylum Desulfobacterota; class DSM-4660; order Desulfatiglandales; family Desulfatiglandaceae; genus 4484-190-2. Next base: position 3,374 of record JAIWDV010000151.1, read on the forward strand.
GTAGAACCCTTGAAAAGCAAATGATGTACGTGGGAATTCCCCTTAAAAAAAATGGCCGGATCGCTGCGGTCATCCGTACTTCGATATCGGTAAACGCCATAGATGATACCATCAAAAGCATCCAAATCAAGATTGCCCTTGGAGGCCTGATCATAGCGGTATTTGCCGCAATGCTCAGTCTTTTGGTCTCCCGCAGACTGACACTTCCCATAGAACAGATCAGAAGATGGGCCGAGTCCATTGCGCGTGGCGAGTTTCAGTTCAGGCCGCCTGTTTCCGGATCAGAGGAGATCGGTGCCCTTTCGGAGTCAATGAATCGGATGGCTGTGGAGCTTCGTGACCGCATAGATACTGTCATGCGACAGCGAAACGAAATGGAGGCTGTTCTTTCCAGTATGGTTGAAGGGGTCATCGCTGTTGATACCGAAGAGCGTCTTATCAGCATGAATCAAGCAGCCGGTGTGATGTTTGGATGCGATCCTTCTGAGGCGCAGGGCCGGAGTATTCAGGAGGTGGTTAGAAATACGATCCTTCATAATTTTTTGAAAGAAGCTTTATCCCGCCAGGAGCCGGTTGAAAAGGATATTGTTCTTTCCTCTAACGGCGATCAGTTTCTTAACGCGCATGGTACCGTACTTCGTGATGCAAAGGGAAAGAAGATCGGCGCTCTCATCGTATTAAACGATGTCACACGCATTCGGAGGCTTGAAAATATTAGACGCGAGTTCGTTGCCAATGTTTCCCACGAAATTAAGACCCCCATCACAGCCATTAAGGGATTTGTAGAGACGCTCCGAGATGGCGCGGTAAAGAGCCCGGATGATACTGAGCGTTTCCTGGGCATCATCGAGAAGCATGTGGGTCGCCTTGAAGCAATTATTGAAGACCTTCTCAGGCTTTCCAGAATTGAGCAGGAGGCTGAAAAAGAAAAAACCGTGCTTTCGGAGGGCAGGATTGAGGAGGTCCTCAAGAGCGCTATCCAGGTCTGCGATCTCAAGGCAGTGGCCAAGAAAACAAGAATCAAGCTATCTTGTGCTGAAGACATTGTAACAAAAATCAATCCTGCGCTCCTTGAACAGGCGGTCGTGAATCTCCTTGATAACGCTATCGAATACAGTGACGCAGAAAGTAAAATCGAGGTGGAGGCCACCCAAACTGACAGTGAAATCATTGTCAGCGTACATGACCAGGGTCATGGCATAGAAAAACAACATCTGGAGCGACTATTTGAGCGGTTTTACCGTGTGGACAAGGCAAGGAGCCGGCAACTGGGCGGCACCGGCCTGGGCCTTGCCATTGTCAAACACATAGCACAGGCCCATGGCGGCCTGGTATCGGTTGACAGCGTCCCTGGAAAGGGGAGCACTTTCTCAATTCACCTGCCAAGAGTATGAATTTTACAATTCCTTAATATGTTGAGGCAGCATAAAAGGCTCACGGCTAAATTCCTACCCCGGAAGTCACCCCTGGCCCAGAACTGGCTTATAAACTTAATATTCTATTCCTATCAAGAAAATCCAATCCTAAGAAAATCTTAATCCAATTGTAATCAAACAGCAATAAAAGTTTGTTATTATAACAGTTGTTAAATCAGAAAGAGTTACA
>JAIWDV010000152.1:0-4927 GCA_048632525.1 Bacteroidales bacterium
CAACAACCGAATCCTTAATCACCGGCCCGCTACTATTCCCCGGGGAAATATCAGCCTTGTCGCCGGTGATTTCCCGGAAGCGGTTTAAGAGGTCCTTAAAAAACCCATGGATTCGCCCCGTATCGCAAATATCCCCAAGTACGGCGCCGGCCTCAACCGATGCCAATTGATCCTTGTCACCCAAAAGGATCAGCCGGGCATCCGAGGGTAATGCCTGCACAAGTTTCGACATGAGTGCCAGGTCCACCATGGAGGCTTCATCCACAATAACCATATCAACAGGGAGCGGGTTTTCGGCATTATGGCGGAAGTATGGGGAGCCCGGGATTGTGCCTAACAGCCTGTGTATCGTGGATGCCTCGGTGGGGACAGCTTCTTTGACAGTCTCCTCTACAGGCAGTGTTTCTTTGCCGTTCTGAATAGCTTCCTGGAGTCGGGCTGCCGCCTTGCCCGTAGGCGCGGCAAGGGCTATTCGCATCGCATTGCCCTTCCTCTGTTCCAGAATCAGGGCAATGATTCTTGCGATTAACGTGCTCTTTCCTGTGCCGGGCCCACCGGAAACCACACAAAACTTTTTCAGAACAGATACAAAGGCAGCCAACTTCTGCCAGTCTGTCTGTCCGTTCTCTAAGGGCGAAAAGAACTTTGAAAGGCCGTCCTTAAGCAGAGGAAGATCTACTCCTTCTATTTTTGAAGCCACCCGTTCACTAATCTTATTAGCCAGTATATTTTCATAATCCCAGTATCTATAAAGGTAGAGGCGCGAACGGTCATCTAAGATGAGGGGCCTGTAGTCACCCGGCCTTCCCACAACGCTGCTTGAATCAAGTTTCTTGCGCCACTCCTCTAATCCCGGGCAGACAAAGCCATCTGTGCCGGGCTCACCAGTAAATAGAGGCTCCCCGTCCACAGAGGAAAGATCCAGGCACACATGCCCCTCTCCTGTAGCACGGCTCACAAGGGCTGCGGCAAGAAAGACATCTTCATCTTCTTCCCCCGAAAGTCTTATCATGAGCCTCGCAAAGTGAATATCAAGCTCTGAGAAGACTCCATGATCCAGCAGATATTGTATGCTTTTTTGGTTCATTACTAACCCTGATTTCACCAAAGAGTCGCTAAGATCGAGAGTCGAAGTGTTTTATTTGTCAAGGGTCTTTCTCTGCGCTCTCGGCGTCTCAGCGGTGAAATTAATTCCTTTATTCTATCAGACCTTCCCTTAATGCGCTAATCAACTCAGGTGAAGGCACGTCCCTGTAAATACCGAAATCGGGGCCCATTTTGGAATCCACGCCGCGCAGGAAAATATAATAAACTCCGCCGAAGTGTTTTTCATAACGGTAGCCGGGCATGCGGAGCCGCAGGTATTGATCCAGGGCCAAAGTGTAGATATAGTACTGTAAGATGTACAATTCCTTTTTCATTGCCAGAGTTAGGGATGCCTGGCCATAGTCTTCGATTCGGCTCCCAAGGAAATTGGATTTCCAGTCAACTAAATAAAAACGGTCGCGCCACTGAAAGACCAGATCCATGAACCCTTTCATAAATCCCCTGGTGGGAGAGAATTGAAGTCGCTCGATGGTTTCCGGAGGCCCTCCCGGAAATCGAAGATCCGCCGCATGCGTGCTCGAAGATCCACCGTAGACGGGTTGATGCCCCATGTTCGCTTGAAATAACCTTTCAAGTTTCTCCGGGGAAATAGATTTCAAAGGAAAGTAGAATTCCAACTCGTTCAAACGATCTCTGTTCCGGATGCATGAGAATTTTAGATCTTCCGATCCAGGGTCCAGTGGCGCGTTAAGGACGGTTGTGATCGTACCACAAATGATGTCCAGCCAGTAGGATTCAAATTTGTATTCCCTGAGTTTATCTGCAACCAGGGCCTTCATAACAGCCGGTTCCCGTTCAGCAAAATCCAGGTGTTCCAGGACATCGTGCAGGAATGTCCCGGGCTTTGCACCTCTTGGAAAGGAAAAAATATCCAAGACCGGTTCTTCGGTGTCCAATTCTTGAAAATCTTTTTGATCATAGGCATCAGGAAGACTTATGGCATCCCGATCAGGCAATTCATCCGAGTGCCGCAGGCCCGATACAAGAGATGAAAAACTTGAAATACGCCACTGACGATCTATGGTCCCTGAAAATTTCCGGCAACTGAAGGTTTCCTCCCGGACTGGTAAAGGAGAATATGCCCTCCCCTGCTCCACCGGCATATCAGATAGCCCGATGCTTCCTCCGGCCTTGTCAACGGCAATTCTCAGGTCCGAAACCACATCTTCATCACTTAACCCTGCAAATTTTTTGGCGATAGCATCAACAACATTTCTTTCTAACCATGATTCAGGCGAGTGAAGAAGGTAAGCCGGAGCGGAAGTCTCAGCCTTATTAAAGCGACCCCAGATGAAGTAGCAGCGGTTTTTTGCACGGGTCAGGGCCACATAAAGGAGCCTCAGATTCTCCGCCAGGATTTCCTTCTCAGCAATTGGGCGGTTTTCATCCATATGTGAAGAGCCAAGATCAAGAGTTAAGGTCATGCTGTGGGCTTCATCGTGGAACATGAAAGGGTCTTTTGGTCTCATCATCCTGGAGCCGTCCCACGAAAAGGGGCAAAAAACAACAGGATATTCAAGGCCCTTACTCTTATGGATAGTCACAAGTTTGACAGCATTCTCATCACTTTCGAGACGCAGGGGGTGTTCTTCGAACCCGGGCGTACTTCCATCTCTCTGCTCTGAAAGCCATTTGAGCAGATCTGCCATACCGAGCTTCTTTTCAACGGATTTCTGGTGGAGGACTTCCGAGAGGTGCAGCAGGTTTGTATTGCGCCGTTCTCCATCGGGCAAAGACATGAGGCGGGGCAGGACCTTTTCTTGTATTAGCAGATATCTAAACATGCGGATAAAACCGCGCTCATTCCAAAGATCGTGAAATGTCTTGAATTTAACAAGCCAGTTTTCCCACCCGGTTTCATCCTCCATTAGACTACAAATTTCCTCACCCCTGACACCCATTATATCGGTCGTCAGGCCGGCTCTTAAGAGTCGTTCATTGCCGGGTTCTGCAATTGCGGCAAGAAGCCTCTCCATTTCCATGGCTTCATGTGTATCAAAAAGGTCGCCCGTACTGTAAAGAACGCTCGGGATATGAAGGCTTGTGAGGGCTTCCTGCATAAGGCGCGCCTCTACGTTCGCGCGCACCAATACGGCAATGTCACCTTCCCTTAAATACCTGATGGGGTCAGGTCTACGCTCTTCATAGGAACTTTCAAGAGTGTAGACCTGACCCGTCCGCCTTAAAAGCCTCGAAATCTCCGCTGCCACAGCCTGAGAAATTATTTCCCGGGCCTTAGCCTTGGCAAGCGGCTTTTCAGAGCCGGTTATTTTGCCTGCCTCTACACACCAGAGTTGAAAAGGCGGTTCAGATTGTCCGTTCACCCTGAGAATAGCGATGTCTTTCCTCTCTGCGGGAACAGCCGGCTGAAATGGTATTTCATCATAGACAAAGGGATGTTCTGTTTGGGTAAAAACGGCATTTATTGCAGCAATCAGGTCGGGATCGGACCGCCAGTTTTCCCTTAGAGTGTACTGGGATTTCGCGTCACCTTTCGCCTTCATGTAGGCAAAGATATCAGCACCTCGGAACCCGTATATGGCCTGCTTGGGATCGCCGATCAAAAAAAGTATCCTGTCTTCGGTTCCGAAAACCTTTTTAAAAATGGCGTACTGGACCGGGTCCGTGTCCTGGAATTCATCTATCAAGGCAGCCTTGAATTTGGCCCTTATTGCCCCTGCAAGATATACCCCGCTTTTTCCCTCCAGGGCTTTATGCAGTTTGAGCAGAAGGTCATCAAAAGACTGAATATTTTTCTCCCTTTTTTTCCTTGTAAGCTCATTTCTTGCATAATGAAACAATTCTATTTTTAGCCCTAACAGATGCCTCTTAAAAATGTCTTCAAGGTCGTCAAAGGCTTTCTTTAACCTTTCGCAGCATTCAAAAAACGGATGCACAGGTGGGGCATAATCTTTTTTCAACGAAATTTCGATTTCACTGGCAGTAAATTTTTCAAATCCTTTGAATAATATTGCATTATGACCACGGGATTTTACATAGTGGTCCATAGACTGGATCCAGATTGGGATATTCGCTTTTCTATATCTATTCCTGTTTAGGCCTTCATAAGTGGCAAGGATCTCTTCAACCTCTTCTCTCGCTGACGGCCAGGCCTTTGAAACTTCCTTAAAAGACATACTGAATTCATTCTCCTGTTGAGAGGAATCCGGAATTCCAGTATCAGGAATAATCTTCAGGTATGGCTGGGAGACCCTGTTGGAGAGTAAGGAAAGGAGGTTGTCCGGGCTGAAATCGTTGTTCAGCGCATAGTTCACAAAAAGAGGTGAGGCCTCATAGAAGTGTTTTCGCCAGAAATCATCAACAATCTCCTGCTTGAGTTTCTGCTGGTCAGTCACAAGCTCGGTATCAAAGAGGCTACCGCTTTCAAAGGCGTTTTCATGAAGCATTCTCCTGCAGAATCCGTGTATGGTAAATATGGCCGCCTGATCAAAGCTTCGGAGTGCTTCATTCAGTCGTCGCAATGCAGTCTTCGGATTCTTTGTTTTTCTCAGTAGACCGTTCAGCCAGGCATCGTCATCCCGGCCACCAGAGAATGCCCCAATGGCCTCCCACAGCTTTGTTCGAATCCTGTCCTTCAATTCCTCAGTGGCAGCCTCGGTAAATGTGACCACGAGGATTTCGTTGACAAGGAGACCCTTCTCAAGAACCAGCCTGAGAAACAGCCCTGTAATGGTATGGGTTTTCCCCGTACCGGCGCTTGCCTCTATAAGGCTTGTCCCTTCAAGGGGGCTGTTCAATAGATCAAAATCTCGCATTTATCATCTTTCCTCAGAAGCTGCTGATCTCCTTCTGGTGTTCC
>JAIWDV010000153.1:0-4857 GCA_048632525.1 Bacteroidales bacterium
AATTTTAAATTTTGCAAAAAATCCGGAATCAAAACTGATCAGGCTCCAAAAAGGCAATTTGGCACGAAGAGATAGATCGCCGCCTCCCTGGTCTGCATTCAGGCTGGTTTTTTCTATCTGTTTTTCAAGTTTCCCAAGTTTCTTTTTTTTCAGCTCCTCAAGTTCTTTCAGGAATTTTTTTTCAAGATCTGGGTTCCCCTTAACAATGGTATAGCCGACCATCAGTATGATATCAATGATATCAATATCATCCAGCTTGAAAACATCTCTTCCGTTCAGATATTTAACGTCATATTTTTTGCAGATTGCCGTATCAGGAAGAAAATTGAGTGCCGTGCTTTTCCCGTTGCCGGACTGGCCGGTAACAAAAAATGATTTATCCGGGATTAAATTCAATACCAAGTCTTTTCTCAGGTTTAAAAGATCCTGATGATAAATGTCAACGTAGAATTCTTTATTATCCTGATCTAAAGGATTGTGTGTATCAAATACCTGGTGAGTCTCTTCAATGGTTGTTGCTTTCTTTAACTTCATTTTTAGTTCACCCGAATAGTTTCTTTGTTAGTTAATCATAAGTACAGGATTAAACGTTTTTTCAGCACTCACGTAAACAGTCCTGATTTATTCTAAAACGTTACCATTTGCAGGAATCCAGGTCAATTCTAAATTAAACAGACAGAAGCAAATGTTTGCAAAAAATAACTAAGGGGCAAACGTAGACTTGACCAAATATTCACTGAAAGCCAGGGCAATGCGAACAAATCCTTAGCTTAACAGCTCAACAGCTCGCCCGAAGGGCGTACTAATACATGTCCCAGGTGTTAGCCTGGTAGTAACTCTGGAGAACCGGATTTAATTGGGTATTGACCTTGAGCTTATCCATCTGATTCTGCTCAATTACCCCCTTGCCGAAATGAACCATTGAAACCATAGCGTCGTTGTTGAGAAAACGGGTTTTAAGGCTGTCAAAATCTGCAGCCAGAATCCTTTGTTTCAGAGTTTGTTCGTCCATTATCGCGTCCTTTACTCCCAAAACCCAACCCCACTCACCCATGGTTGGAATCTGATTATGATAGGCCAGGCAGGTAAACCCTGCTTCTTTGATTGTCTTTATGATGCACAAGAATGCCTGTTTAGAAAAATATGGACTGGTTGCCTGGGTAACCATGACCCCGCCGGGTCTAAGATGTTTGGCCACCAATCGGTAAAAATTCACGCAATAGAGGTGCATCAGTTCAATCGTGTCCGGATCCGGCAGGTCAATGATAACAGCTCCGTAATAGTGGTCATCTTCTTTAAGGAAGGCACCGGCGTCCTGGTTGACTACCTTTAGACGCGGGTCATTCATCGAGGCATTGTTGATATCGACCAGCGCCGGATGTTTGGCAGCCAGATCGGTCATAGCCGGGTCTAAGTCCACCAGGGTAACCGATTTTACGTCTGAGTATTTCAAAACTTCCCGCAGAGCCAGTCCGTCACCACCTCCCAGGATGAGGATTTTATCCCGATTGGCTGAAAGCTTCATGGCCGGGTGGACCAAAGGCTCGTGGTATTTTTCTTCGTCAAAGCTGGAAAATTGCTCCTGACCGTTAATAAATAGCCAGTAATATTCCTTCCATTGCGTTATCACGATTTTTTGGTACGGAGTCTGCTGCGCGTAGATAATCTTATCTTTGTATTGACGCTGCTCGCTGTACATGATGATCGGTTTTGCCAGGACAGCCAGGAAAATCAGGAATAGACAACTAACGGCAAACGCGGAGACCACCATCTTTTTTTTTTGAATAAGATGGAAGAATGACCACAAAAGGAGTGAGGCCACTATAAAGTTAATGGCGCCCAGGATGATGGGAGTATAAGTCAAACCAAGATAGGGCAACGCAAAAAAAGCGAAAAACAAGCCTCCCAGAAGCGAACCGTAGTAATCTTTTTCCATCACAGCGGCAATGTTGGTTCTAAGTTCCTCGTGGGCATCGTTCAGTCTCATGACCAGGGGGATCTCAAAACCTATCAAGGCGCCGATGACCATGGCCACTAGATAGATGATGATGTTAATATGAGCGGTGTATGCGGCCAGGCCATAAGCGAGGACTGCCGAAGAGGAACAAAGTATGGAGAGACTGAATTCAACAAGAATAAATGTGTCCAGCAACCTGTGCGTAAAGAGCTTGCTCAGCCGGCTGCCCATCCCCATGGCAAATAGCATCAACGACATAATTATTGTCCATTGAAAGACAGCATTGCCGATAAGGTAGGTGGCCAGGGTGGATAGAACAAACTCGGCTACAATACCCGCGCAGCCGGTGGCAAAGATCGCTATTTTTAACACAAGGCTTATGCGGAACATCTTGTCCTATAGACTTTCAGATAATTCATTTCACAAGGATAGAAGGAAAAATCTGAGTAAGTCGTGCTAAGTTATAGGTCGTCGAAGATTTTGACTGATAACGCAGTGAAATTATTTATCTGAAAATCTATATGTCATGGGAAAGAAAACACTTTCCCATTCCTATACGCACCAGTAAATAATAAAAGCCGCTGCGATATAAGAGAATGCCTCAATGTATGCAGCACCAACGTTGGGTTTATCCTGCCTGGCGATTTCATCTGTGAGATTGACTGTGGGAAGAAGAACTTTGTCTGTGAGCAGACGAACCATGGGAAGCAAGGCAAGACCCAGAGCAGCATATCCGAGATAGTCGGGCAAGTTTGTTGCCCAGGATTCAAAATCGCTCTCTGCGGCCAGGCCAACAATAATCCCGATGGCAACCAGTGCACCTGCAAAACTCACGCCCGCGGCCACGTTATCTTTCTCGATCTCGTCATGGATATTGTATGAGGTTATAAGATTGTAGATCAATCCGGCCAGGATCAAGATGATCTGGCCAATAGCCCAGAACACGATTACAGTCCAGATACTTCCGCCTTTGCCCTGAACCGATCCGAAAATAATGAAACCTGAAGCTATGCTCATCCCTGCCGAAACCGCGCCTGTGCCCTGGTTATGATCTTTGATCAGTTCTTTACTGATCTGAAATTTAAACAGGATCAGTTTGTCGCAAATATACCAGGATGCGTTGACAAGAATGATGCTTAAAAGACCGTAGATACACAGATCTATAAGGTCATCAATAAGGCTGATACCAGGTCCGACCAGAGCTCCCCCAATGGCCAGCACCAGGCCAAAGTAGTAACCTGCCATGGCAAGAGCCAGCGCAGCGTTGTCCTTTTCGACCAACTCAAAGTTGAGTTTGTATTCACGATGCAGCAGATCGTTGATTATTTTGCCGATAAATAACAGAACGTAAAAAGCAGCAATCAGAATCAGGCCGGTAATTATTGTATCAAGTTTCATAGACTATTTCCCCCAGGAGCCGCTCCGACCGCGGGTGCTTGTTCGGGTCCGGCCGACGCGTTGATTGACCCTGTCGGAAAAAGAAGACTGCTTAGCCCTCATTCCGGCCATTCGTCGAGAGTAGAAATTTGGTTTCTGTTTTTTGGTCAGAGACCCATTGGTGCCGTATTCCTTGTTGGGTCCGTAATAAGGCTGATTTTGCGTGCGGGATCTGGTATAACTGGCATAATGGTTACGAAAAACCGGGCCATGCCCCATCAGAGCGGAGATAAAGTGGTATTGCCCGTAAAATGCCCAGAAGGACCGGCCGGATGAATTCGTGTTCCATTGTCCGTACCGCGCATCGCCGACATACTCATAACCAGGCGGCCCGATGCCCTTACTCTCTTTTCCATCTTTCTTGGCCCAGATAGTCATACCCAGAAAAGAGGCATTCTGCTTAAAATAGTTTTCAGGCACTTCCAGCCAATCAGTCTTCGTGGCCTTATCTTCCATGACTATACTGTACTTATGGTAATGAGTCTTGAATAAGTTGCCTTCCTCCTTCATGTCGTCGAGAACTATTGAATACGTGGGTACGCCCTTTAGCGAAGACCTGATCTTCTCCAAGGGCAGGCGAGGTCCTCCGCACGCGCAAAGAAGAAATGAGGTCAGAAATGCAACTATTGCAACAAAATGACATTTGTTTATGGATCGTTTCTTTCGCATTTTTTCACCCGAAGAGCCCACTACTTGGTTTCTGTTGCCAGCCAGAAAGATTTAAACATTTTTATTAATGACACGATAACTCCCAATTGTCAACAAAGAGAAAGTGGGGACGCGATGGCGCGCACCTAAATTACAGTAAGTCTATGCGGGACATTCATAAATAAGTAAATAACTTCTATAGCAACTGATAGTTATGCTCTTTAGCGATCTTTTCTCCTCTACTTACAGCATATCCTACTCCCGGCTGAGTCATTTCCAATTGTTTTGCCAAATCCGTGCAGCTTATTCCCAACTCCCGAACAGCCCAATAGCATAATAGGTCCCTGGCCTCAACTTGAACCTTGCGTCTGCCTTTTGAATATATTTCTTCTATTTCTATATCATATATCATTGAGACCATCCGCCAAGGCTGCGTACCAAACCACCTCCTGTAAGCTCCGGTCTTCTTCCCTGGGCAATCCCTTTTTTTACATACGAAAGATAAGCCTTTCTTGATTCTGAAACCTTTTTGCCAAAATATGAAAGAACATATTCTGTACCTTGCCATTCATGTTTTTTCCTGCCCATCCCCGCCAAGGCGGGGTGTCCGCTATACGGATATTTGTTCAGCTCCTTTATGTCTGACACTATTTTTGCTCGCAATGGATTTAGATGAATATAGCGGACCAGTTCCCTGAAATACATATCTTCCTGACAGATAATTGATTTGTATCTGTTTTGAAAAAGCTGTCCATGGCGTCTATGCCTTCTGCTAAAATAGATTGCATACCCTGTAAACAATCTTCTCATCAGGG
>JAIWDV010000154.1:0-4820 GCA_048632525.1 Bacteroidales bacterium
AACAGGTACCTGTATCCCATGACAGTACGCCTGTCGCTGTTGCACTACCATGATAAAGCCGGCATTTACCTAACCTGGTCCGCAAGCTGGTTCTGTATATAATGCCTGAAAACATGGTCAAGAGAGCAAAGGCATTCTTTTCATATCTCTTAGAATTGTTTTTTGCCTCATTGATACATAGGCGCTGGGATTTGTTGGAGACCACTTGTCGGGGCTGGGTAAGATGGCTGCAAGAAGAGCTGCCTGAGGACGAGAGATACTGGCAGAAGTCCGGTGAAAATACTTTCTTGATGCTGCTTCTGCCCCCATGAGACCTGACCCCCAGTCTACAGTGTTGAGATAGATTTCCAATATTCTTTCTTTGCTCCAAAAGATCTCAATGAGCACAGTATAGTAGGCTTCGGCCGCTTTTCTTAACCAGCTTCTATTAGGCCATAGAAAGACTGTCCTGGCCACCTGCATTGTGATAGTGCTGGCTCCCCTGGCGCCTTTTTTCAAAGCCATATCCTTAATCGCCTGATTCAATTCTTTAAAATCAAATCCGTGATGGGACAAAAATCGTTGATCCTCACCTGCAAGGACTGCTTTTCTAAGATGCGGTGAAATTTCCTTGAGCGGCTGCCACGAACTTTTGAGCTGATTATGTCTTGCTGTCTCGCTGTGTCGAATCCAGTTCCAGGCCGTCACAGCAGTGAATGGCGGATTCATGAACCTCAAGGAAAAAACTTGAAGAACTGTAAGAAGACACAATATAAAAAGGGTCCACACCCCCCATTTCATTAGTCGTCGAATGACTGAGAACCTCCTTTTTCTGTCTTTTCAAAACATTCCAGAAATTCTTGATTGGCGAGCCTCAATAGATTCTCTGCATTGAACCCCCAGTGCCGTGTTATATTTGAAAGACTGAAAAGAAGCCCCCCCATCGCTTCACGAACCGAGTCCCTATCTTCTCGGGTTACAGCCGATTTCAGTGCCTCGAATTGTCCAAGAACCTTGTTCCATATTTCTTCCCCGTTTGCCAGGTCAGGATTCAACTTGGATGCCCTTTCACTCAATCTATGGGTTCTCAAAAGTGCAGGCAGATTCGTGGGAACGCTCTCAAAAACAGACGACGTTTTCTGAGGGGTACCTTTCTCCTTTGCCTTTATCTTTGCCCAATTGAGAGCCACATCCTCAGCGCTATCCACGCTTGTTTCACCAAACACGTGAGGGTGTCGACGGATCATCTTTTCAGTGATCTTTTCCACCACTTCAGTGAAATCAAATTCCTTTCTTTCTGCCGCCAGATGGGCCAAAAAAAGAATCTGAAACAGCAGATCGCCCAGTTCCATGCAAACATCTTTTGGGGATGATTGCTCGATGGCATCAAGGACCTCATAGGCCTCTTCGAGCAGATACATCTTAAGGGTCGAATCTGTTTGTTTGGCGTCCCACGGGCAGCCGCCTGGACTTCGAAGCCGCGTCACCAACTCAACAAGCGCCACAACGGCTCTGGATAATCTATCGGAATCCATTATGAGGTAAGATCCTCGGGCTTTTTTGGGACGGCACTGTCCGTTTTCTTCTTCTCCCCAAGAAGTTTTTGCTTCCATTTCTCGTAGGACCCTGGAGATGTGAGGCTGACCAGGGATTGGTAGGAATTTATAATCAATGGTGCCAACTTTGATTTGGCCATGAGCGGTGCCTTTGAGGGCATAAAAACTGTAAGCAGGACAATGACGAGATACGTCAGGATGATGCCTTTCAAAATGGCGAGTGTAACACCCAAGCCCCTATCAGCCCAACCAAATAAAAGCCTTTTCATCATCATCTTCATGGTTAAGCCTGCGAGGTTGCACAAAACAAGAACAATAACAAAGATAAGCCCAAAGCTAATCAACGGAAGATATTTTAGGGTTGGTACAAATGCCTTTAAATAGCTCGTCATTTGGGGTTGATAGTGAACAGCGAGCCAGATACCCAGGATTACGCCGGCGAGGGACCCTATCTCTCTGAAAAATCCTCGAAATATACCACGTACGATGAAAAAGACCATTACGGCAATTATGACTAAATCGAGGGGGTTCATGGAGGATATTTACCAAAGCTTTCACGATTTCGTCAAGATGATTATCGGCGCATCTGCGGCAACATCAAAATAGACGCCCTGAAGCGTCTCATCCAATGCTTGTATGTCAATTCCTTTTATGATAGAAGCTCCCTTGACACCGGAGTGCCATGACCACCTGATAGAGCCCCATAACTATTCTACGCACTTTGGAACACGGAGTTTGACAGGAATTATGGAAACACAAAAAATCGATCTTATTACCCAAATAAGTCTGGATATCAATGAGGTAAAGGACCTGGATATTCTCTTAGAGAGGATCTTGACACGTGTCCGAAAATTTTTTAATGCCGATGCCGGCTCTATTTACCTGAAGCAGGCTGATAAACTCAAATTCAGTCATACACAGAACGACACCTTACATAAAAGGCTGGGGCCTAACGAGAAACTTATTTATAGCACGTTTTTCATTCCCATCAACAACAGGTCTATTGCCGGCTATGTGGCAAAAAACTGCCAGATTGTAAACATCTCTGATGCATACAAGATAAACGGTTCTGAACCTTACACGTTTGACTCTGATTATGACAGTATTTCAGATTATAGAACCCATTCCATCCTCACCGTCCCAATGATCAACCAGCGGGGCGATGTGTTGGGTGTCATGCAGATCATAAATGCGCAGAATTCTCAAGGGAATATCATTCCATTCTCCCGTTCAGATGAATCCTTGATCAATAATTTCGCGACCAGTGCGGCGCTGGCGGTGGAAAGAGCGCAGATGACCCGAAATATTATTATGCGCATGATCAGTATGGCGGAACTGAGGGACCCAACGGAAACAGGCGCCCACGTCAACAGGGTGGCTGCTTATTCAGTTGAGTTATATGAAACATGGGCCCGCAAAAAAGATGTTCCCGTTTACCAGATTGAAAGGCAAAGGGATATCCTGAGGATGGCGGCCATGCTGCATGATGTGGGAAAAGTAGCCATCAGCGATCTAATACTAAAAAAGCCAGGGCAACTGTTACCCCATGAGTTTGATATAATGAAAAGCCATACGTACATAGGTGCCAGGCTCTTCAAAAATGCACAATCGGAATTTGATGATGTGGCCGCTGAGGTGGCCCTTAGCCATCACGAAAAATGGGACGGAACAGGCTATCCCGGGCATATGGACCCCATTTCCGGTAAATCAGTCTCTGGTTTTGAAGGGCCCCACGGAAAGCCTCTACCCAAAAAAGGGGAAGAGATCCCGCTCTTTGGAAGGATAGTGGCAGTAGCTGATGTATATGATGCGCTTTGTTCCCGAAGATCTTATAAGGATCCATGGGACGATGGACGTATTGTTGAAGAAATGCATCGTAGCTCTGGGAATCATTTTGATCCCGAGGTGATAGATGCGTTCTTTTCGTGTTTGGATGTATTAAAGTCCATTGCTGAGCGTTATCCTGACGATAAAAATTAGTCCCTTTCCTTTTAGCCTGTTGATTTATGAAAACGAGGGATGTCCACATGAGTAAATACATGCAGATTGATATTAGGTTGAGGCCATTTTATGAAAAACCTTTGGTAAAAGTGTTCCCAAAGATCTCAAAACTTATGAGCAGTATGGATTATAAGGAGCCTTTAGAAAAACAACCTTCCCTCTACGTTCTTGTTGATTCCCTGGCGAGCATGTCCCGTGACACTATGGTCCCTTCAGACATCAAAGAAAAAATCAACCCTTACGTAACCAAAATGAAGGCGCTTAAAAAAACGGCGGGAGAGCTTCTCTTATCAAGAAAATTGAATGAATTGGATCGATTTTTGTATCAGATCGAAGATCAATTCTTGGACCTTGAAAGCAGCCTGTGAACCGCAAATTTTCTCAAATACCAAACCCTGCAAATCGCAAAAAAAAGGGGTTATACCAAATTGGTATAACCCCTTAAAATTACATGGTCGGGACGCGGGGATTTGAACCCCGGGCCCCCTGAACCCCATTCAGGTGCGCTTCCAGACTGCGCCACGTCCCGAAATTTGTTCTTTTGATATTATAACACTCAGTCCCATTGTCAAGGTCAAAAATGATGAAATTATAAGCATGTTGACGCACGATCTTGAATAAGACTATTATGGTTATATTCTTAAAGCTGTTTAAGCTGTCATTTGGAAGGAATACTGGTCATGGAAAACCAAGGAGATATAAAGGCGTTAGTGGTAGAAAAAGACCAGACAGTTGTTGAGTCAATTGAACTGGTCCTTAAAGAAAAATCATATATTGTAACCAGCTCATCCAACGAAGACGAGGCCCTGGGTCTTTTAAGGAAAACTCCTTACCCACTTGCTATTGTGGGCGATGCGAAAGGGACCAGTTCTACGTTTGAAATCATGAGGAAAATTGTGATGACATCCCCAATGACTTCTATTATCCTCATTTCCGATCTTCCTACGAAGGAAGTTGACGAAAGAGCTGAAGGCTATGGGATCCTTGGACACGTAAACAGGTCAATTCCTTCAAAAGATTTGACTTTACTTATCGAACATTTTGAAAAGATCTCTCAATCAATTCATCTCCCCAAAACGTAGAGTTCTTATCCGGATCAAAGCATGAGTCGCCTGGATTGTATCAGCAACCGGAACACCAACATCATAGCCACCTATGTCAGCTATAGACTGGGAGCCCACCATTCGCTATTTGATGGTCTCCCCTACCCTGCCCATGAGTACCCTTCACCAGAAGATTTCTTCCTTAATGAAGATGAGTGGACTACCTATGAAAATTTCAATA
>JAIWDV010000155.1:0-4787 GCA_048632525.1 Bacteroidales bacterium
ACCAGACTGGTATTCCGTTGCGCTTCACACCGGCTGGTGACGGGAGCAGTTCCTAATCTAAACACTCAATTCCATACAGCTCATGGCGGGTAGGACAGGAATATAATCGGAGGAAAAATCGTAAAGGTGCCTTACCCCCGACCCAGGTACGGCCTTATAGATTTCGAGAATCTAACGACTTTGCTCAATTTCAATGGCACTGATGATCTTAGGGATTCATACAGGGGATGGGTGAAGAAAGCTCTCCAGGAGGAAGTCAGTCAACATGAGGGCAAGTGGACGGAGAGCATTGCGATGGAAAGCAGACTGTTCGTGGAGATGACAAAAGAACGACTCGGTATTAAGGCAAAGGGGCGACGCGTAACAGCACAGAATAGTTCTTATGAACTTCGGGAGCCAGCAGCTCCTTACAGGGGCGTTTTTGGGGTTAAAAACGGCCTTCTAAGGCTTGAAAACGCCTATTTTTGGGACGAAATACAATAGATATCAAGCAGATAGCATGGTCCGACCCCAAGCGCAAGCGGAAGCGCAAGCGAGGCAAGCGACAAGTGACTATTTTGCTATGATGGCAAAATAGTGATATAAAAAGCCTTCCGTGGGCGGGTTGTGCAGCGCGACCACACCGTCATTATCCAGCATTTTGCTTTGCCCGCTTTCCGGGTTACGAATGTCGTTCACAGGATGCGAAGTGCGGCCCAAAATCAGTCGGGGAGGTAAAGCTGTGAAGAAATCATTTAGCCACCGGGGCGCAAGGGATTATCTGAAAATTATCGGCCCCGGCGCCATCATTACGATTCTTGGCTTTTTTATCGCCTATCAGTTTGTCGCTCCTGCTCCTCCGCGTCATATTGCCATGGCCACCGGTTCGCCCGATGGCGCCTATTATGCATTTGGAAAGGCTTACGGCGAAATGCTGCAAAGATACGGCATTACACTTGAAGTTAAAATTACAGCCGGGTCCGCCGAAAACCTGCAATTGCTTGATAAGGATGACGGCGGTGTCGACGTGGCCTTTGTTCAAGGCGGTGTCAAGCCTTCGGGCCAAGCCGACGACCTGATTTCTTTGGGAAGCCTTTATTACGAGCCGCTGTGGGTTTTCAGGGCTGCCGGGCTTGAGATAAACAAGCTGTCCGATTTAAAGGGCAGGCGCATCGCCGTGGGCCGCGAAGGCAGCGGAACAAAGGTTTTGGCCATGCAACTGCTTGCGCCCAATGACGTATCAGATCAAAATACAAAAATCTTTTCACTGGGAGGACAAAAAGCCGCAGACAGGCTCATGCTTGGAGAGATTGATGCCGCTTTTTTCGTAACGGCACACCATTCAGCGGTGATCCAACAATTGTTACGTTCCAAAAACCTTCAGCTGCTGAGCCTGCAAAGGGCTGAGGCCTATGCGGCGCGTTTCCATTACCTGTCACCGTTGAACTTGCCCCAAGGGGCTATCGATTTTGCACGGGACATTCCTTTTGACAATATTCATTTAATTGCCCCTACAACCCAACTGGTGGCGCGTGCCGATATCCATGCGGCGCTGATCGATCTGCTGCTGCAAGCCGCCAGCGAGATACACCGCGACGGTGGGCTCTTTGAAAAAACGGGTGAATTCCCGGCACCCAAATATCTTGATTTTAGATTGAGCAAGGAGGCCGGGCGCTTTTATAAATCGGGCCCGTCCTTTCTGCAACGTTATCTACCGTTCTGGATGGCAACGTTTATCGATCGCACCAAAGTCATGCTGGTACCTTTAATTGCGCTGTTTTTTCCGCTGTTCAAACTGATACCCATGGTTTACCGCTGGCGTTTCAGATCGAAGATATATCGCTGGTATAAAAAACTTGCCGAGGTGGACCCGCAGCGGCAAAAAGATGACACAGCCGGGCATCGGGAAGAATATCTTACGCGGCTTAACCGGATTGAAACGCAGGTGAGCCAGACGTCGGTACCATTGGCATTTTCAAACGAGCTTTACCATCTGAGGCTGCACATCGAAATGCTGCGCGAAAAACTGATTAAACCCGCTCAGCCTTCCATTAAAGAGGGGCCATCCAGGTGAGGCAGCTCGTTTTACCCCAATGGAGATAGGCGTTGTTATAGATTCCTTGAGCAGTAGCTATGGGCATGGGCTTGTCTTTGTCCCTGCCGAAAAACAGCCAGGAATGCGCTTGTAGGGACCGTCTACCGCAATACAAAACTGTTGGATTATGAGTGCTTGAACATTATACTGATTATTAAGGAGGTGAAACATGGTGGCATTAGCTGAAAAAATTTATGAACAGGCTCTTGATCTTCCAATAGATGATCGCTTAATTCTAATAGACAAACTACTCCACAGCACAAACCTGCCTACCCAGGCAGAAATCGATCAGGCGTGGGCAAAAGAAGTTGAACTCAGATGTAAGGCGCTTGAAAATGGGAAAGCTAAACTTATACCTGGAGAAGAAGTTTTTGAGAAAATCAAAAAAAGGTTTTCAAAATGAAGTACAGCTTTTACGATGCCGCAGAGGAAGAGTTTTTCGCTGCAATTGAGTATTATGAAGAATGCCAACCAGGATTGGGACTAAGGTTTTCTGAAGAAGTATACGCTACAATTAAACGAATATGTGATCACCCATATGCATGGACAGCGATTGATTTAAACACAAAACGTTGCCTTACAAACAAGTTCCCTTACGGAATTCTCTACAGAATTGTTGAAAATAATATCCGCATAATGGCAGTAATGAATTTGCATCGAAAACCTGGGTATTGGAAGAATAGATAAAAAAAGCAGAACAAAATAATGGAGCAGATGCCTAAAACTGTAGCGATTTAAAATAAATAAACAATAGAGAAATCTGTCATTAATTCGAATAGTTTCGTCTTTAATCGGCACTGCTCATCATTAACGTTCGGCAAGAGGATCGAAACAGATGGGCATGTTCAACACCATAGTAGCTGACATCCCTTGTCCCGAGACCGGCAAGCTCAGCAAAGATACGGAGATCCAGATCAAGTGGCAGGACCGCGACGCGCGCGTCCTCGATGTCTATCGCACCGGAGATTCCTTGCCGGACCTCCTCTCGAAGTATAACAACACATGGGTCCGCACCGACTACATCTGCAACGCCTGCTCACCCAAGACAACCGGTTACAAGGGTGTCCCGTACATTCGATCGGATGATCAACGCTGGCATATAGCCTTTGTCGAGATCAAAAACGCCCGAGTCTGCCGTGTTCTCTCGGAAGCTGAGTTCCAAGAACTCGAAGTCTCAGAGTTCACCGATGATGTGTGGCCACCTGAGGAGATAGCCGAACAAACAGATCCATGCGATCGTTCGACAACCTAAATATTTTACCAACCATTTAATTAAAATGTACTATTTTTGGATTATATCTTGTATCGTTATCCCAAATATGGGATAATATAAAATATGGGCCACAAAAAACTCAAAAATATTGTTTGGATAGGTTCTTCTCGCGAGGAGTTAAAGAAATTTCCAGAACCAATAAAAGATGAAATTGGATATGCTATTTATAGAGCGCAAGAAGGAAAAAAGCACCACAAAGCAAAGCCTCTCAAAGGGTTTAGCGGCGTTTTAGAAATTACGAGTTCTTATAAAACAGACACCTATAGGGCTGTATACGCGATAAAGCTTGGCGATTGTATCTATGTGCTCCACACTTTCAAAAAAAAATCTCACAAAGGCATTAAAACACCTAAACCTGATATGGAAATCATTCGGAAAAGACTGAAAGAGGCACGTATCCTAGCCAAGGAGGTAAAATAATGCAAACTGAAATAGAATTCAAAAAAGGTTCAGGGAACATTTTCAAAGATTTGGGCTTGCCCAACCCAGAAGAACGATTAACCAAAGCTAAGATAGCTTCAATGATTTACGATATCATTGAACAGCGGGAATTAACACAGAAAGAGGCCGGGACTATTCTCGGAGTTAGTCAACCTAAAATATCTGCTCTTAGAAATGGAAGGCTTGATGGCTTCTCAATGGAACGGCTATTTTCTTTTTTACGTGCATTAGATCAAGATGTTGACATTATCGTCCATCCTAAAAAACAGAGTGAAGCTCACCTTACCCTTGCATATGCTAATGGGTGAGACTGTCTATTTAGCGGCAAACGTAATGCGCCATAAGGATCATATTTAGCTTTTCCTTATAGTGTCTCGCAAACTTCAGAAAAATTGTCGAATCCTCGTTTTTATTTGATCGCCATCAAATCTAGCGCCTTAGCAGCAGTTGAACTAACTTCAACCTCTGGATTCATATGGTTGAGTGCATCGAGTAATGGTGATACGATATGTATTACTGTGGCGTCTATCAACTTTCGGCTGATTAAGTCATGGAGCACATGATGAGCGCCCTCACGCAGCCAGACAGAATCTGAACGGTTTTTTAATGCTGTTAATAAGGGTACTAATGTGTCATCACCGATATGAATCAGTCCTTCTGCAGCTATCCAACGTACGCTGAATTCATTATCCTCAAGAGTATTCACTAATATTTCTGCTGCTTTAGAACTACCAATTTGGCTCAATGCTTTAGCAACCTCCCAATGCATAATATCATCTTTTTTTTCGAATGCTTTTATCAATGCAGGTAAAGCAGGTTCCCCGATTTTGACAAGCGCAAGACGAGCGTGTTGGCGAGCCAAACCATCTTTACTATTAAGGGTTTCAATTAAGGAATCAATAGAGGTTTTATCAGCGTTGTAATTATTTTTTGATGAATTCATTTTTTTCTCCTATAAACATGTAATCGTCAAATGCGAATGAACCTCTTTATAAAGCA
>JAIWDV010000156.1:0-4707 GCA_048632525.1 Bacteroidales bacterium
AATAAGCCCGTGCATTCCGACTGCTTCCGCCTTTTGAAAAGGGGGATTGAGGCCCGCCCTCCAGCCAAACGGAGCGAGGCGGACGGGGGGATTTTTCTAATTCAGCCCGGATTTATTGAGAACTTACCATCCTTAATTGCATCCGGTTTGTTGATATTAAAAAAGGACTCCAATTGCGGATCAAAGCGTCGAATTTCGTTTTCATCAACGTAGCGGACCGATACCTTGGGGAAGAATCGGAGAGTCTGGTATTGGCTGGAATCAATCAAGCGTTTTATTGGCGGAAGGCAACGCTTGTCATAGAGCGCATGCAGTGCCTCGGTACCCGCATGTGTCCTGGGAACCACCGCATCAAAATCGTACCGGACCTCCACCATATGATGAATCAGCTCCCGGTTAAGATGAGGCATATCACAGGCCACAAAAAAGCCTGCTTCATTTCTGATAGTCATCAACGCCGTAAAGATCCCGCCTAAGGGTCCCAGGCCCTTAATGAGATCTTCATGCATTGGGAGTTTAAGGTAGGAGTATTCATCCGGGGTATTGGTGATGAGGATCAGATGTCTAAATAGAGATCCCATAACATTGATAACTCTTTCAATCAATGGAATGCCGTCAATTTTCACCAGGGCCTTGTTCCTGCCATAGCGGAGGCTCTTGCCGCCCGCAAGGATAACCCCTGTAACATCTTTAATCTTCTTCATATCACCCTACTCCCCTTCGAATCCTGCAATACGACGGGCATGGCTATAGATTCTGTTGGAATGCTGGGCCATGTCAATTAAGGTGATATTATAAAACTTGGCTGCCTCAACTGCACTGGAAGTGGGTCTGGACATGGCCACAAAGACAGGGAATCCGATTCTTGTGGTTTTAAGAATCATTTCCAGGCTGGCCCGACCGCTCGAAACCAATATCTTGTCGTCGGTGGAAATTCCATTGATCAGGGTCAATCCAATGACCTTGTCCAGCGCGTTATGACGCCCCATGTCTTCACAGTGAAAAACGGTTTTACCGGTGGAATCAAAAAGTACGGCAGCATGAGCCCCACCTGTTCCCCTGTATAGCGGTTGAAGCATTTTAAGCTTAGCGGGAAGTTCTTTTAAGATTTCCATAGAAAATCGGTGCCGGCTTTTCACTCGATTCAATCCTCGACTTAAATCATAGTAGTTTTCCTTTCCACAAATGCCGCAGCTTGAATAGGAAATCCTCTTTGACGACTTACTGGATAAGAGGTCTGAATTTTGCGAAGAAATCGAAACTTTAGCCTCAATAACCTGGCCACCATCGTCCTTTTGGGCCTGAGAAATAATGCATTCTTCAATTTCAGAGATATCGCTGACGAGTCCATCAGTGAAAATAAAACCGATTACCAGCTCTCTCGTCATTTCAGGTGTGAACATGATGAGGATATGTTTTTCGCGATTAATGACAATTTCAAGGGGAGACTCGACGAGAAGGTTGCTGGTTTGTGGCAAAAAAGTGTCTTTTGAATAGGTAAAAGACCTGAAAGCCTTTGAGAGTTCATTGGGTGGCATGGTTAAGGATATAGTTGAGCATATTTGCAAAGCTAAACTGTTACAAGATTTTTATATTAATGATACAATAACAAAAACCGAACGTCACGAAAAAACCTGTTGAACACGGCAGAACTACCAGATGACCTTGCAGGGCCATGGCGGTATTTTCACCCCTGCATCCGCTCTCCTCATTAAGGAGGAGGGTATTTATTGTAATGATTTAAATATGTTAATTCCATATCCTGGGTGAGAGAAGGACAGGGTGAAGGGGAAAGCATGCGTCACCGCTGAAAATGCGACCATTTGGTTGACATTATTCCATAAAATGATATGGTTGAGAAAAAATTCGATCAGGCTGTAGAGCTGAGAAAGGAGTATTTTGAGTAGAAACGATCTAATACAAATGGAGGGTGTGGTCAAAAAGGTACTTGGTGGAGGCAACATGAGCATTGAATGTGATAAAGACATCACAGTACGGGGTGTACTTTCCGGGAGAATGAAGAAACACCGTATTAAGGTCATGGTTGGGGACCGCGTCCAGGTCAGCGTTTCACCTTACGACACATCCCATGGACTCATAACCTACCGCTTTTAAGATTCTTCTTCCCGCTTTTTCTTTATGAAGGCCAATAAAAACCCCAGAATAAGAAGGGATCTGGAATTTTTTCCAATTCGCCAGGGTAATAGCCAGTTCGTTCTTGTCAGAGACCAGCTTGGCCTGGTTGAAGAAGGCAAGGCCGTGCCCTGGCCACTTTACGAGTTCATGACCCTTCTGGATGGAACCAATACCATCCGGGATATTCAGATGGCCCTTATAAGGCAAAAGGGTGGTGTCCTGGTTGGGGCGGACGAGGTGGAAGCCCTGCTGGCCCATCTGGATGAATCATTTCTCCTTGATACGAAAAAATATGAACACGCCAGGGAGAATATTGTGGCCCGGTTTGCTGCAAAAACCGCCAGGCCATGTTCCCATTCCGGACGCTCATATCCTGATAAACCCGCGGACCTGAAAAGCAGGCTGGATGAGATCCTTAAGGCCCAAACCCCTGCCCCAAAACCGGAGGCAAGGGTGGTTGCCCTGGTCGCACCCCACATTGATCTTTCAGTGGGCTCACGGGTTTACGCAAGCGGCTATCAGTGGCTTAAATACACGTCACCATCAAGGGTTGTTGTGCTGGGCGTAGGCCATCAGATGATGGGCGATCTGTTCTGTCTGACGGAAAAGGATTTCGAAACCCCACTCGGTGTGGTCAAAAACGACAGAAACATGGTCAAAGAATTGTGGGATGCCGGACGGGCAATCATTTCTGAGAATGACTTTGGCCACAGGGCCGAACACTCCGTGGAATTTCAGGTGATCTTCTTACAGCATCTCCTGCCGGAGGATTCGTTCACCATCATCCCCATTCTCTGCGGCCCGTTAATGCCATCTCTATCCGGTTACAGTCGATCTGCCTACATGGAAACTGCCGGGCCTTTCCTACAAGCTCTTTCAGGCATTTTAAGTGATGGAGACCATGAAACCCTGGTTGTGGCAGGTGTTGATTTCTCACACATCGGGCCCAAATTCGGCCACAACATGCCTGCCACTCACCTCCAGAGCCAATCCGAAATGCACGATCAAAACCTTTTAAAGGCGTTTTCAAATATGCAGACAGACGTGTTCTGGGAAGAATCCATAAGAGTCAAAGATCAATTCAATGTGTGTGGTTTTTCCGCCATGGCTTGCCTCATGGAGGTATTGCCACCGTCCAGGGGGCAGGTCCTCGGTTATGAGGTATGGCATGAACAGCCCACAAGATCTGCTGTGAGTTTTGCAGCAGTGGGTTTTACTGCAACTAAGGAAGCTTAAAAATGAACATAGATTTTCAACGCAGAGTAGACCGTATTGCAGGGGTTTTCATTTGCAGGATACTGTCTCTATTTTCCATCATACGGAAAGACACCCCGGTCCAGACAAAACCCAGGAAAATTATGGTAATACTTTTATCTGAGATGGGCAGCCTTGTCCTGGCAAGGCCTATGTTTGATCATATAAAAAAGAAATACCCCAATGCATCAATCTATGTTTTTTTATTCGAACAGAACAAAGAAGTTCTGGAAATATTAAAAGTACTTCCTCCGGAAAATATTTTCACGGTCAGCAACAGTTCCATAAAACAACTCCTTGGAGACAGCATTCATGTGCTGAAGAAGATGAGAAAGATCGGCATCGACACAGTGCTTGATTGCGAATTATTTTCCAGGGTAGGCAGCATTTATTCTTTTCTAAGCGGTGCCAGAATCAGAGTCGGGTTTCATCCTTATACCCAGGAGGGTCTTTTCAGGGGGGATTTTATCAATAGACCGGTCCTGTACAATCCATACCAGCATATTTCTCAACAGTTCATCACCATGGTTGAGGCAATTGAGTCCGGCAATGTTCCAACGGTCAAACGTCAGGTTCCAATTGATTGTTTGAAAATACAACCAATGGAAGTTAGCCGGGATGAGATTGATGGCATGTTGAGGCGGTTCAAAAATGATTTTCCGAATGTTACAGGAAAGAAAATCGTCCTTATCTACCCTGGCGGGGGGTTGTTGCCTATACGGGCCTGGCCCCTGTCATACTATTGTCTGCTCGCTGAAGATCTTATTCAAAATGGATTTGCCGTCGGCATAATTGGCCTGAAAAGCGATAGCGAAATCGCCAGTGTGATTTTGTCCCACTGTCGCAATGCGAACTGTATTGATCTAACGGGTTACACAAAAACAGTCCGCGAATTGATGCTCCTGTTTCATTTCGCTTCTCTGCTGATCACGAATGATGGGGGTCCGGGACATTTTGCGTCTATGACCCCTGTTTCTACAATTGTCTTTTATGGCCCTGAAACACCCACTCTGTATGGGGCCCTGGACAAAAAATCAGTAAATTTTTTTGCTAACCTGTCGTGCTCACCGTGTCTGACGGCATACAACCACCGTAATTCTCCCTGTGACGGAAACAACTTATGTTTAAAATCCATTCATCCGGAAGCGGTTCTGAAGAAATCGTATGAGATACTAAACAGTGCCTGAACGAAAACCCTGTTCAGGCACGATTTTGGATTTTGGATTGCGGATTTTGGATTAATTGAAACAACTTAAACTCGATAGGCATTCAGAAACAATCTCGGGTCTTTTTGATTTCCAGGTTTTCGTTCGGCAC
>JAIWDV010000157.1:0-4698 GCA_048632525.1 Bacteroidales bacterium
ACGCACCCCGGGTACAATTCGCAGCCATGCTCCCGAGCTGGGGGAACATACTGAGGAAATTCTCCAGGGGTTAGGATACTCACAGGATGACGTTGAGGTGCTGAGGGCACAGGGAGTTGTTTAGGAGATGGGAATTAAATATCCTTTCTTAATAATAAAATCTTGGACATTTCGATAACCTCTGACACTTATACATTCGATAGGCTTCTCTTGTGATATGTTTGCCTAGTTTCATAGATATTGTTTTGCCCATATATAATAGCGTAGAGCCGTTTTTCTCAGGTTTCGTCTACTCTTTAGCCCGATTTCGGTCTCATAGGACAGAATACCATTGAGCATCCTTCCAATGCCTTATGGATTTCAATCCAAGGTGTGTTACTATGAGGGTGAAAACCACGTCAGAATCCAGGGAAAGTAAGGGTGCCCAGGATATGAGCATGATTGGTGCGTACAGCAGCGATATGATGAAGATGGTCAGGACTGCGAAGCCCATGGGTTCCTTGAAGCCGCCTGATACGGGCATGTCCTGGAAGAAGCGGCGGGGCTGGGTGATGACGCTGCGGGCGGTGGGGAGGTAGTTTTTCAGGAAGGTTTTGGTGGGGGACATTATTGTAAAGTGTTGTTGGAGGTGGTTTAAAAGTTTATTGTGCTATATTTAAAATCTTATGTGTGTATGCCGGACAATTTTGGTTGTAAACTGTAAAATACGTTTTTCTGAGAAAAACAATGATTTTTTGCTAAAAGAGAAGATATTCTCTTTCACAAAGAGTGGGATCTGTCAAACTTGGGTTTTATTTTTATATAGTGGGGTATAAGGTATTTTCTTCGCTTCGATACGAAAACAATTAATTTATTACGGAAGATGAAATACAATACAGACAGTTAATGTAGGAAATAATTATGGCAATTAAAAAATCACAACTTTATAGCTCTATCTGGAAAAGCTGTGACGAACTTCGTGGCGGGATGGACGCATCACAGTACAAAGACTATGTGCTGGTTTTGTTGTTTATAAAATACATCTCCGACAAATATGCGGGCGTAACTTATGCTCCGGTCACTGTCCCTGAAGGTTCAAGCTTTAAGGATATGGTTGCACTCAAGGGCAGTCCGAACATTGGCGATGACATCAATAAAAAAATAATAGCCCCGATTGCCGAAGCCAACCGCCTTTCAGAAATGCCAGATTTTGCTAATGCGGAAAAGCTAGGCAGTGGACCGGAGATGGTCAAGAAACTTTCCAATCTGATTGCGATTTTTGAAAATCCTGCTCTTGATTTTAGTAAAAACCGCGCCGAAGGTGATGATATTCTAGGTGATGCCTATGAATATTTGATGCGACACTTTGCTACTGAGAGCGGAAAGAGCAAAGGGCAGTTTTATACTCCTGCAGAAGTGAGTCGTATCATCGCCAGGACTATTGGTATTGCAAGTACGAAAAACAATACTCCAACCGTTTATGATCCTGCTTGTGGCTCTGGTTCTTTACTTTTGAAAGTGGCAGATGAAACAGATAAAAAGGTCCAACTTTATGGTCAGGAAATGGACAATGCCACTGCCGGACTCGCTCGCATGAATATGTATTTACACGACAACGCATCAGCATGGATAATGCGAGAAAACACTCTTTCAACCCCACTTTTCAAAGACGGCGATCAACTCAAGACCTTTGATTTTGTCATAGCCAATCCTCCGTTCTCATTCAAATCATGGAGTAATGGCGTAAAAGACCCGGATGAATTTGGCAGGTTCGAACATTTTGGCACACCGCCTGCAAAAAATGGAGATTATGCTTTTCTTCTTCATATTATCCGCTCACTGAAAACCACCGGCAAAGGTGCATGCATTCTTCCTCATGGCGTGCTCTTTCGTGGCAATGTTGAAGCAGAGATCCGCACAAACATCATCCGTCGTGGTTATATCAAAGGCATAATCGGACTGCCTGCTAACCTTTTCTATGGCACCGGTATTCCGGCATGCATTGTCGTGCTAGACAAAGAAAACGCTGACAACCGCAAAGGCGTTTTTATAATTGATGCGAGCAAGGGCTTTGTGAAAGATGGCAACAAGAACCGTCTGCGTGCCCAGGATATTCACAAGATCGTGGATGTATTTAACAAACAACTGGAGATCCCAAAATACTCCCGCATGGTGAGCGTGGTGGAGATCGAGAAAAATGAATTTAATCTCAACATTCCCCGCTACATAGACAGTCAAGAAGCTGAAGATATGCAAGACATTGAAGCGCATCTTAAGGGCGGCATTCCAACAGATGACATTGAAGATCTGCAAAACTACTGGGACGTATATCCAACACTAAAAACTTCGCTCTTTGGTGAGAGTGACAGAGAGGGATATAACACACTCAAAATCACACAGGAAGATATCAAAGACACCATTTTTTCACATCCGGAATTTACCAAATACGCCAAAACAATAGAGGCGACCTTTGATACCTGGAAAGATAAAAATACCACTCTCTTCAAAGATCTGACCATCGGCGCGAAACCAAAGGAAATTATTCATGGAATATCCGAGGATATTTTAGCTACATTTAGTAAGACCAGTTTGATCGATGCGTATGATATTTATCAGCATTTGATGGCATATTGGGCAGAGACAGTGCAAGACGATATGTATCTGGTCGCTGTTGACGGCTGGAAGGCGGAGCTTGTGGCAGTAGAAGGGAAAAAGAGGGAAATGGAATGCGACCTCGTACCCAAGTATCTGGTGACCAATCGCTATTTTGCCAGTGAGAAGCAGGCAATAGAAGAGCTACAAGCCAAACTTGATAATGCCAGCCGAGAGATTGAGGAACTTATCGAAGAACACAGTGGCGAGGATGGATATTTTGCGGATTTCGAAAAGGTAAACAAAGCAAGTGTCACATCCCGGATCAAAGAAATTAAAAACAAACCAGAAGATGCTGAAGAGCTGAAAGTAATGGAGAAGTATCTCGCACTGGGTGGGCAAGAATCCGAAGCGAAGAAGAAAATCAAAGAAGCCGAGAAGGCACTTGATGCCAAGGTAATTGACAAATACAAAACACTCACCGAATCGGAGATCAAGGTTTTGGTGGTGGATGACAAATGGGTGGCGACTCTTGAGCAGGCGGTCAAGGGTGAAATGGATCGCATCAGCCAGCGACTTACTCAGCGTATCAAAGAACTTGCCGAGCGTTATGCGACACCACTTCCAATGCTCATTACTGAAACCGAAACGCTTACCAAAAAAGTAGACGCACATATTGAAAAAATGGGATTTATCCTCAATTAACAAGGGGCAATATATGAAAAAACAAGCAAAAAATAAAGCCATCGCAATTTTTGAAGGCAAGCAGATACGTCGCCATTGGGATGAGGAAAAGGAACTTTGGTATTTTGCTGTTGTTGATGTAGTAGCTGTCCTAACGAATAGCAATAATCCTCAAGTTTATTGGCGGGTACTCAAAAAACGCTTGATTGACGAGGGGGCAAATGAAACCGTTACAAAATGTAACGGTTTGAAAATGATCGCTCAAGACGGTAAAATGCGTCTCACTGATGTTGCAGATACTGAAACTATGCTCCGTCTTATCCAGTCAATTCCTTCACCAAACGCCGAGCCGTTCAAACTGTGGCTTGCTCGTGTCGGGTATGAAAGACTGGAAGAAACCGCCGACCCGGAATTGGCGATCAATCGTGCGCTTAAAACGTATCTACAAAAAGGATATAGCCCGGAATGGATCAATCAGCGCCTTAAGAGTATTGAAATTCGCAAAGCTTTGACTGATGAATGGGAAAAGCGAGGAGTTAAAGAAGGATTGGAGTTTGCCATTCTGACGGATGAGATTACCAAGGCGTGGACTGGGATGGCGACCAAAGAATACAAGATACATAAAAATCTTAAGAAAGAAAGCTTGCGTGATAATATGACCAACTTGGAATTGGTTTTGAACATGCTGGCAGAAACCGCGACAACGGAAATTTCTGACAAACGAGAGCCGAATAATTTGGAGGAGAACAAAATCGTGGCCCGTGAAGGTGGAAGCGTGGCGGGTAACGCGCGCAAGGATATTGAAGCTAAAACCGGCAAAAGAGTAATAACCAGTGAAAATGCAAAAACATTGCGTGAAGATTTGTCCACACCAACCAAAAGCATCAGCGATGTTGAACGAAACCAGTTAAAAAAGCTCAAAAAATCCCCAAAATAATTAACGATGGTGCATTTGATCGAACGAAATCACAATGAAACGTTTATCGCATATATGGATGAATTCTTGCCTAAGTGGAAGCATCTGCGTGAAGAGCTTAACCGGTCAGCGCTTGGACATGTTGAATGGAGTTATTAAAACTAATGTGCCCACTTCGATGCCCTGCATTTGGAACGCAAGGTCATGACGCATAATGCCAAATTCATACTCCTGCACAAAAACCAAGTAAATCCCCCTCCCCCTCAGTTAATATAACACACACTCCCCCTGCCAAATCCTTCCACCAGCTCCATCTTAAAATCCTTCGGTCTCCAGTCAAATCAGGATATTGCCAGATTGGGGGGATAAATCGTGTTAGGTCCTGTGCCAATTGCGTCGCCAAATGCGAGTCCCCCATCACCGCTCTTGAGATCTCGTACACCATCTGCCTCTGTACAGTCCCATAATTATTTCACATTGAACTCTTTTCGGCACAATACAAATCGCCCGCAATAGAGAAACAAAAA
>JAIWDV010000158.1:0-4691 GCA_048632525.1 Bacteroidales bacterium
CAAAATGGCTGTATCCTCTGTTTTGTTCAAGCCGGAAAATAGAATTCCTGCAATCAGGTCTCCACCAAAATAGCTGCCGACATTTGGAAAGATCAGAACTCTGGCCATAGGATTAACCTTGATTCCCAGCTCTTTTGCTTTTACAAGTCCGGGTCTGTTTATAACCGGAATATATGGCTCACGTATTATCCAGTGAGGACTAAGACCCATGAAGAGATGGGTCATGGCTGTATTGCCGGCCACAGAAAGAGAGTATATGTTATACGGCTTTATTTTACAGGAATCGCACAATCTTATGATCATTCGGTTAAGACCGTCGATAATCATTTTGTTGAGCCTGTCCAGCCCTCCATCCTGGTCCGCAAAGTGTATTCTTGTCAATATGTCGGGCCCTACGGATATTTGAGGATTGTCAAAAGATGTTTCGGCCGGAATCCGGCCTGTTGAAAGATCTATAAGGCGCAAGACAATCCTGGTAGTGCCGAGATCAACGGCCAGGCCGTATATGGGACTTGTATCCTGCGGATGCGCAATCCCTGTAACAAGCCACCTTTTCCGATCCTTGAAAAGGATGCAGTCAACATTATATTCGCATCTCCTTAAAAGATCCGGCAACCTTTTTAATAAATAAAGGTCTATATCAACGGCATCGGTATTAAGCCTGGTTTTTAATTCTCCTATAAGCCGATCAGCATCTGCAGTATTATTTTGCAAAGTTGGAGGAGTAATGGAAATATGTCTTATCCAGCCTGTGTTTTTTTCATTCATAGTTACGCGTATCGTTTTTTTATTTTTTCAAATTCGCCGCATGTCATCTTTTTTTCAGGACATTTGCCAAGACGTATGCACTTCGGGCCAGCCCCATTAAAGACACTTGGGCATACTTCACGCGCAAGCATCAGCATCTGATCGGCAACGCCACGGATTTCCCACTGGGCGCGCAGGCAGAGCCTTTCTTCAAAAAAATGCAGGAGTACTCTGGCGTTCATGGTCATCAGGATTTTGGTCTCACAGGCATTTGGAAGAACATACCGGGCATCCTCATTACTCGATTCTCCACTACTTCCCAAAGCCTCATTGAGCCTGGTATAACGGCCGGCCAGGTATTGCATGGTCTCCTCAAAGTACCTCTCCGCATCCATATCTACGCCACCATCTCTAACCTTCTTTCCTTTAAGCTGCGGCGGTATTATATAATCAAAGCCCCCATGTGTCACGTACCGCTGGCTTCGCTGCGAATAGCTGGCCAGCCTGTGCCGGACAAGCTGATGGGTCATTGCCCGTGATACCCCCTCAATATAAAAGGTAAAAACAGCATGCTCAATCGGACTCATATGTCCCATATTACGCAACATTCCAACAAACTTCTCCGCCTGGCCCGGATCCTGGTCAAAAATCGTTTCCGTGTCTTCTGCATAACAGAGCCTGGCAGCAGAAGCAATCAGCTCGCCTGGAGCGCCTGTATAACGGATCAATTGCACTCTTGCTTTGGTTTTTTTCATATAATCACAATTCCTTATTCTGCAATCTGTTCCTATCTTTTTGTTTCGGGTACTTCAGCGCTTTTTCAAATGCCTGCATCGCTTCTTTGTGCCTTTCGTTCTCATATAAACGGAGAACATCGAACAACTATGTCTGTTTTCTTCATCTTTACTCATTCAACATTCGATGTTGGAGGTTCGATCTTCATCTTTTGCTTATGACGTGGGATTATGGGTTTGTGTGTAAGGCGCTGCGGGCATCAAGACGCGATTTTAGCCGGGGAAATAGATTGAGGTCCGTACATGGGAGGAAAAGTGCGGCCATATAATTGTCCATATAAGAACCTGTTTCAGATAGTTCAAGGTTAGTCATACTTTTAGTCACCTCAACCACTTCCTTCCTGATACGATTGCTCAACAAGCACATCCTGGCGCCCACTAACGACCCGTTTCCCATAAAAATGACCTTTTCCGGATCTGTTTCAGGCAACAATCCAATAGCCATAGCCTTGTCCAGATTGATATGCTCGCCAAAACCCCCTGCTAAAATAATCCGATCAAGTTGCTGGATATCAAGTCCCACCTCTTTTAATAGTGTAATACATCCCGCATACATCGCGCCCTTAGCGCGGATGAAATTATCAATATCGAGTTCCGTAAGAACCACATCCCTGTCGATTTGGGTCTCCTCTGCCCGGGCAAGCACATATTCATATACCCCATCATTTTCGCGGAGGCGCGGGGACTTAAGCTCACGATTGAATTTTCCACCCTGGTCAATAACACCCATTTCAAACAGGGTAGCTACTATCGTAATCAATCCCGAACCACATATTCCCTTGGGCCGAACGTGGCCTATTGTAATATTCATAGGTTCCAACGAAATGGGGTCCATGGAAAAATCCTCAATGGCGCCTTTGGTAGCGCGCATTCCATGCTCAATACCGCCTCCTTCAAAGGCCGGCCCCGCTGAACAGGCGGCACAAACGAGCCAGTCTTTGTTGCCTATCACTATTTCAGCGTTTGTACCGATATCCATAAATAGAGTCAGTTCATCGGTACGGTGCATGCCTGATCCTATCACCCCTGCCACAATATCGCCCCCAACGTAGCTTGAGACATTGGGAAAAACCAGGGCAGGGACATGGTCCCCAACTTTCAGGCCCAGGTTAACTGCCCTGACAAAAGGATAAAATGTGGACGTCGGGATATAAGGGGCACGCCGGATGGACCATGGGTTTATCTTCAGCAGTAACTGGGCCATCGTTGTATTGCCTGCAAGTGTTACTGCAGAAATTTCGCCCGATTCGATTTTTGCGCTTTTTACAATCCGCTCTATGATATTATTGATTGTTTTGATGACTACATCATGGAGTTTTTCTAACCCCCCTGGTTTTTCGGCATATATGATCCGGCTGATTACATCTTCTCCATAGCTGATCTGCCCGTTAAAATCCCCATGTTGAGCTATGGCCGCGCCGGTTGACAAATCGACTAACTGGCCATAGATAGTTGTGGTTCCCACATCAATGGCAATAGCATAGTTGTAATTACTCCTTTTGCCTGGTTGTACATTTATGATGCGTGTCCTGTTTTCTTCATTTACCGGACGTGCCAGAGTTACTGTCACCTTGAAATCCTGTTCTCTCAGAATGTTTGGAATCTTGCGAAAAACAGAGAAATCTACTTTAAGGTGATGCTCACTATGGTTTAACTCTAAATCGTTAATAATCCGGATAACATCAGACACATTGTTCTGTGCAGAAGGCTTGGGAAGCTCCAGGTATTTTTTCTCCACCGGTAAAACGAACATCCCCCCTTCCTTGATTTCATTCAGATCCATTTTCTGATCGCGTGCCGTCCGCCTGGGGACAACCAGGATGTTCAATACACTGGCATCTATAACAGATTCCGTAAGGATGCGGACCGCGAGATCACTCTTGACATGACTCAAGCAGGCCTGCCGATAACCCTTATCAAAGTCTTTTTGGCCAAGCTTAAGAGTATTCCCTCCCTCCACTTCCCCCTGTTCAATAAGTACTCGACACTTTCCACACACTCCTTCCCCTCCGCAGGATGCGTTGATATGGACACCTGCTTCCAACGCAGCCTGAAGGAGATTTGCTCCGTCTTCAACAATTATTTCCTTATTGTAAGGAAGGAATACAACTTTGTGCTTTTCCATATTTCACCCTTTAGCAGTAGTTTTAGAGAAATGTTCTGGTTTATGTTGTCAGAACTCAATTAAAGAGCCCATTCCTTTTTATCAAAGCTGATCCCTGCATCCCAGGCGCTGACAGAGTTAATTCTATATCGCCTCCCCCCCAAAAAAAATAATCCCCGGAGAATTTGTCCAGGGTTTTTTCATATAATCACAATTCTTTTCTATTTTATTTTGACGTGAAGACCATTCAACAAGCTGTTCAATGCCATCCTGAGCACACGCGGCATGTCTTTATCAGCAATAAAATCCGTCATGTTTTCTATCTTTTCCCCTGCTATCTCCTCAGCCATATCACTGCACCAGAGTTCAAAAAAACCAAGATCGTTAACCAGCCCGTTTTCATAGTCATCACTTATAGCAAAAGATGATTCGATAAAACCGGCATAGCGGGGCTTAAGAAGTATCTCTTCATAAGCCTTAATCAAATCGTACTTGCCGATGTTACCTTCAAATCCATCCACAGAAATCAATTCAAATCCACTGATTTTCCTGTCTTGCAAACGCTGGAAAATATTACGCCCGGCAATTATTCCGTTTTGTTTATACACCGCTTCCTGAACAGCTTCATATACGGCCTTTGCAATCAGTTCCCCCATCTTTGTGTGGCCGCCGGCATTGTCAATTTCACTTCCTTTACCCTCCACAACAATGATATTATCGGTTCCTGTTCCGGTAGCCTGGTGAATGAGGGGAGTACAACTGCTTCTGATATCAAAATCCTGTAACGCTGCGGTTTTAGCCTCAGTAGCGCTGATGATGGCTCTTGTCATCGCACGCTGTGATAGCTTCATATTGGTTAAAAGAATGATATTTATGGTCCCTGGTTCATAAAACCTTCCTTCATCAACTGACATCCTGACCGCATTTGATTTGACTCCGGCAGTTACCAGGGCATATACCTTCATATCTTTAAACCGTTTTTGCTTTACCGCCAGGTTGTCCATATCCGCACCGGTAAAGATGAAACTGACTTTATCTTCCGATTT
>JAIWDV010000159.1:0-4650 GCA_048632525.1 Bacteroidales bacterium
CTCATCCGATGCGCCCTGATCCAATGTGCCTCGAATGTCTAATACCTCATGGTCCATTTCACGCAATGCCTGAACGGTCATTAAAGGTATGTTCTCATCTACCAGGATTTTCATGTCTAAGTTGCCAACGACTCAATAGGAGTAACCAGTTCTTCAGTCAGTGACGCAGCATAATCAAGGCAGGCAACAATATCGACACGTTCAAGCGAAGGATACTCTTTGATGAGATCCTCAATTGTATCTCCATTAGCTATCATACGTACAATTTGATGGACAGGAATGCGCGTTCCCTTAATGCAGGCCTGTCCGTGACAAACCTTTGGATCAATTGAGATACGTTCTTGCATAATATCAACCCCGTATTTCTAACTTGCTTAATGTATTCATAATTTTACTCATTTTTAGGGGCCAAGGTCAATCTATTTTTTAAGGGTTGTTTTGAAATAAGCAGAAACCCATTTGGAAAGGGAGTCACCCTTACGGATACGAATAAAAAATTACTTTTTCGGAGAGCAAGCATAGGGAAATTGGGCTAAGAGCAGTTGTTTAGATGGTAAAACAGAAGTCTGTTGATCGGATGATCTTGAAACCTGCAATAAAATGTCGGACGAGTCCTAATTCATCATTGGTGCTGAAATCATTGTGGATGGCGGCATCATTGTCAAAGGCCGCTATATCCTTTCCTTTCACCTTACTTTAAAGCCATGCTCCTTCTGCCAATCAGGGCCAAATTTCTTATCAAAATACGATTCGAACCTGTCAAGCCAACGCCACCAAAAGCCCTTTCCTTTCTCTTTGGCCTCTAAAATATCGTTCAAAAAAGTGGTGATATTGGCCATTTCGTCTTTGGGTACATAAGAGGCTGCACCTTCTTCATAAGATCTCGTAACATTATCAGGGCTCAGTGCATGGGCTGTCAACATGACGGCAATCACGTTTCTGTCTTTGGCAATTTCCAGGAGTCCATACCCGTCAACCCCCATAATATCCAGAATAGCCATATCAAAATCCTGGGATTCCAACAGCTCTTTGGCATCTTCAAAGGTGGAAGCTTTTACAACCTCACACATGGACAGCAGCTCTAACAGTGATTCCAATACATCAGGCTCATCATCTACTATGAGGATTTTCTTGTTGTCCAATAAACTCTTGCTTGCCATGTTTATATCTCCCTAAGCCAGAGAAGAAAACTCGCATTTTTTAAGAAGTTACGTCCGAATGTTTGAGCGTAACTGCTCAGGTTATCAGGTTCACGGTTCACAGTTCACGGTTAGTGACTTGGCATATCGTAAGAATCGGGTGAATTATGTATTCGATTCGGAATGGAAATCATCGGCAATATGAATTGATCACCCGAAAACATCTTGTATCTGTCTCTTTAGCTCGTAGTTCTTCGCAAATCCTGGTTTAGAATTAAAAGATTGAGGGATTTGGAGATTGAGTTTCTTATCTGTGAAATTCTGTCTACTTTATGTGAATAGACGGAGCGAAGCGACTCCTTAACTTTAGTCACTTCAAACTTTAGTTCACTTCCCCGCTGCAAGCGGGATAAATAGGCACTTTTCCGGTTTATCCGGGTTAGGAGGTATCAAAGATGTCAGAAATAAAGGCGATTTTTTTTGATCAGGATGGGGTTGTAATTGATACGGAAAAGGATGGCCACAGGGTAGCCTTTAATGAGACCTTTAAAGAGTTCGGTTATGATTTTGAGTGGGATGTAGACAAATATCATGAACTTCTTCAGATTTCCGGGGGAAAGGAAAGAATGAGGCACTATTTCCATGCCGAAGGCGTTCATCCTGACATGAAGCCGGATGAAGAAGATGAACTCATAAAGAAACTTCATAAGAAGAAAACAGAAATTTTTATTGGTCTTATAGAAAGCGGCAAGCTTCCATTGAGAACCGGTGTTAAAAGGCTAATGAAGGAGGCAATGGATGGAGGCCTTATAGTTGGTATTTGTACTACAGCTAACGAAAGATCAGCCAACGCAATTGCCAGGGGAATGCTTCAAGACATAAAATTTGAATTTGTTCTGGCCGGGGATGTGGTCAGCAAGAAAAAGCCGGATCCGGAGATATACCTCCTTGCTCTTGAAAAAACAGGGCTCAAACCAGAGAATTGTGTGGTGATTGAGGATTCAAGGAATGGGCTTTTGGCCGCAAAGGAAGCTGGTATGCATGTCGTCGCAACCACAAATATCTATACGGAAAACGAAGACTTAAGTGAAGCTGATATTGTTGTCACCTGTCTGGGTGAGCCTGATGGGGAAAAAGGCACACTAAAGCAGGCGGATGAAAAACTTGAATTTGACGGTATTATTCATGTTGATCAATTGATAAAATATTTTTCAGATTAAGTTAAAAGATAAGGT
Organism: Bacteroidales bacterium; assembly: GCA_048632525.1. Classification (GTDB taxonomy): domain Bacteria; phylum Desulfobacterota; class DSM-4660; order Desulfatiglandales; family Desulfatiglandaceae; genus 4484-190-2. The sequence goes on from JAIWDV010000159.1 coordinate 2,375, forward strand.
ACATTCATGCGATTTAAGGCAGTTCTTTTCGATCTTGACGGGACCTTGCTTGACACGTTAAAAGATATAGGCGCCGCTGCGAACCGTGTCCTGGCAGGGAAGGGCTTTCCCACACACGAGTTGGATGCCTACCGTTATTTCGTCGGGGACGGGACGGCTATGCTTATTAACCGCGCTTTGCCCGAAGATAAGCGTAATGATGACGTCATTCGTGCCTGTCTAACAGAGTTCTTTAAAGATTACGGTAGGAACTGGAATGTAAAGACAAAACCTTATGAAGGCATCCCTGAAATGTTGGACGCATTAAATGATCGCGGGTTGAAGATGGCGATCCTGTCCAACAAGCCTCATGAGTTCACTAAACAGTGCGCAACAGAACTTTTATCGAATTGGAACTTCGATGTAGTCATCGGGCAGCGCGATGGAGCTCCTCCCAAGCCTGATCCAGCAGGTGCACTGGAAGTGGCTAAGCGCTTGAACATACCACCGGCTGATTTTTTGTATATTGGTGACAGCGGGGTAGACATGAAGACCGCAGTTGCCTCGGGCATGTTCCCGGTAGGGGTACTATGGGGATTCAGGTCAATGGAGGAATTGAAAGATAATGGTAGTTTGGCGCTGGTTGATCGTCCTTCTGAGATTTTGAGCCTCTTGGATTGAAATTAAGCTGAAATCAGTCATTGTTGATAAAATATAAAACTATAATTAGGGTTTGAATTTTTCAGAGAAAAATGTTTTCATAGCTTGAACTTGATGATTTCCCAATTGGAGTCGAGTAATCCATTCAAACGAGTCTTAGTATGGATTGCTGTTTTACATATACCCTAAACCTATTGTTTTTTCACAAAAAAAGGAGGTACGTTATGAGGAAAAAAGCTTTTTGGTCAGTAATTATTGTTTTCGCTTTTCTGGTTGTTGGTATTGGTCACGCAACAGCAGAAACTCTTTCTTTGCTCACGTGGAAGGGGTACGCCCCAAAAATTTTAGTGGAAAAATTTCAAAAAGAAACCGGAATAGAGGTAAAAGCAACATACTCAAGTAATGAAGAAATGATCGCCAAGCTGCGGGCTACACGCGGTGCAGGATTTGATCTGGCCCAGCCCAGCCAGGATCGTATTTCTTCTGTTCAGGCAAAGTATAAAATTTACCAGCCAATCGATCTGTCTAAAGTAAAGACTGATCAGATTATCCCTTCCATGCTGGAGGCCGTGAAGAAAAACACCATGGTAGAAGGCAAGGCCCATGCTGTTCCACATTGCTGGGGATCTTCAGGGCTTGTTATCAATCGAAAATTTGCTCCCACAGTTAGTGACTATTCTGACCTGCTGAATGCCTTTTATGCAGGAAGAGTCAGCTATAGACTCAAACGGCCCACGCTGATTGCGCTTGCCTTTGCCATGGGAGAAAATCCATTTGCCAAATATAGTGATGCCGAAGCATACAAGGCTTTGATGGAAAAAGTTGGAAAAGCCATGATTGCCGGAAAACCTTTCGTGAAAAATTACTGGGCCAATGGCGATGCCCTGCTTCAGTCTATGAGATCCGGGGAAGTCCATGTTGCCATGGCGTGGGATAAAGGTGGCTGGAAACTTCATAATGAAAATCCGAATATCGATTTTTTTCCGCCAAGAAGCGGTGCTCTGGGCTGGATTGATACCTTTGCCATTCCTGCCAAATCCAAGAATGTGGAAGGCGCTTATAAATGGATTAACTTTATGTTGCGTCCGGAAAACGCTGCGGTATTTACCAACCTGGATACAACTGCAAACGCTTCCAAAGGTGCGAATAGATTTTTAGAACCAGCTATACGCAGCAATTTCGAACGTAGTTTCCCCCTTGAAGCCATCGTTAACATAAAATGGTATCCCCCAGTATCAGCAAAGATTGAGGGCATTGAGGGGATGATTCTGGATAAGGTCAAGGCAGCGAAATAAAATTTCGCATACAGTAACATAATTGAAATTTATCATCTTGTAGGGTGGGTTGAAGTGAAACCCACTGTGTTTTTACCACTCAACCCATCCTACAACGGGCTTTTGGAGATTAACCGTAAAGTTCTACCATTAATCCCTTAAATACCAGCTTAGCTGGTGGTCCCAGCTCTGCTATGCGTGTTAGATAGTGATTTGTGATGCCCTATGGAATAAAGTTCAAATGACAAAATCCAAATGTCAAATCAAATCCAAAACCCCAATGTCAAAATGTTTTCCAAAACGATCAGTTATTTATCTTTTTCCCATTGTGCATCTTCACCAGTGTAGACTGGGTTTGAATTA
>JAIWDV010000160.1:0-4638 GCA_048632525.1 Bacteroidales bacterium
TATTATTTGATTAAACCCGTTGATATTGAAGCGCTCATCAATAAGATAAAAGAGGTGTTAAAAATTTGAAGGAAAGAGCTTTTTGCGGCGAGAACAGGCGTAATTTATTTCTATTATATAAGTGGTGCATTTTGTAAGATCAACGATGGAGGTATGTAATGAATCTTGGCACGGGGATTATCGGAGAAACCGGACTCCAATATTTTGGAAAGATGTCCGCTTTAATATCCCATGAAATCAAAAATGTCCTGGCTATTATAAATGAAAATGCCGGGCTTTTAGAAGACTATACAATGATGGCGGAAAAAGGAATGCCGATAGATTCGAAACGACTCAAGACCGCGTCAGGGAGAATTATGGCACAGATCCAGCGGGCGGAATGTATCATAAAAAACATGAATAAATTTGCTCACAGCGTTGATGAAAATATCAGGTCCATTGATTTGTCAGAAGTTATAGATCTTGTAGTCGCACTTTCTGCAAAATTTGTATCAATGCACAATGTGAAGATTGAACTGAACCCAACTTTGGAGCAAGTAAGTATTACAACAAGCCCATTTTTTATCGAAAATCTACTCTGGCGATGTTTAAATTTTTCTGTGGATTCAATTGGTCAGGGAGAAATTATCGGTATTATGTTAGAAGAGACGGAGAAAGGTGCAGAAATAAAATTCACTGGAATACAGGACATTGGTGAATCGCAACCAGATTCATTTCCTGGGGACGCAGAAAAGGCTCTGCTTAAGACACTTAAAGCAGAAGTAAAAACTGATTTAATGTGTGGAGAGCTGAGACTCAGCTTTCCAAAGGATATCACGAAGTGAAACCTTGATGAACTCCGGTTAAATATAAAAACAAATTTAACAGGGCAGGCAAAATCGAGCATTTCAAAGTAGGAGCTATTTTTGAGAATTAAACATTATTTTTAGGAGAAATGTCATGTCTGAAAAAGTATTACTCGTTGATGATGAAGTCGATTTTCTTGAGACCCTTAGCGAACGGATGCGGGTCAGAGATATGGATGTGACAACCAGTGCTTCGCCTCTGGATGCCATAAAAAAAGTACAAGAGAAAGACTATGATGCTATTATTATGGATTTGAAAATGCCACAGATGGATGGCCTTCAGCTCCTTAAAGTTTTAAAAGAGAAGAACCCGGATCTCCAGATTATCTTACTTACAGGTCATGCTACCGTGGAGAAGGGCATAGAAGCCATGAAACTTGGCGCTACCGATTTTCTGGAAAAACCGGTTGACTTAAAGGTTCTCACCGAAAAAATCCATAAGGCGCAGGCAAAAAAGATGATTATTGTAAAAAAGCATACAGAAGAAAATATAAAGAAGATCTTAAAGGTTAAGGGCTGGTAGATCCCCGAGGGATAACTTGCATCATTTATTACTAAGTGAGCCAATATCAAAACGTATTTGTAAATACCTTTTCGGCAAGGTAAACCCGCGCATAAGTTCCCTACATTTTGCCCTTTTAGCATTCAAGCACTGAAATATTACTAATCAAGAAAGCCCGAAATAACAAAGCATTTATCGCTCAATTAGAGTATTAAGTTTGAAGTTTTTTTCTGCGGTAACGGAAGGTGTGGTGGTTTATGTTGAGAAGCCTGGCAGCCTTGCTTTCATTCCCTCCGGCCATCTTGTAAGCTTCTTCAATGTAAAATTTCTCTAAAGACTTCTGAACGGAAGTAAGGTCAATACCTGTATCCGGAAGTGGTGGGAGAGCAAATCCATTGGCTGTCTTTTTCAGGGTTTCAGCTTTATTCACTCCCCCTATTCCGAGATCTTCGACTCTCAGCTCAGGTCCTTTACCGATCAGGGCCGCTCTTTCAATAAGATTTTTTAATTCGCGCACATTGCCTGTCCACCTGTACGCCATCAATGCGTTCTCAGCCTGGAGAGATAGGCCGGTAAATGACTTATCAAACTTATGGTTAAACTCTGACAGGAAGTGTTTGGCAAGAGGCAGGATGTCATCGGGCCGTTCATTAAGCGAGGGTATCTGTACTTTAATAACTCCCAGCCGGAAATAAAGATCGTTCCTGAAAAGCCCTTTTTCTATCATGCTGTCTAAGTCTTTGTTTGTGGCAGAGACCACTCTGGTTTGAACCTGTAATTTCTTTGTCCCACCTATTCTGTAAAATTCACCCTCTTCAAGAAACCTGAGAAGTTTTGCCTGGGCTTCCAGGCTAAGGTCTCCCACTTCATCCAGAAACAGGGTCCCGTTTGCCGCGTCTTCGACTAAACCTTTTTTACCTGACGCACTTGCCCCGCTAAAGGCCCCCTTCTCATATCCAAAGAGCTCACTCTCCACAAGATCCTTTGGGATGGCAGCGCAGTTTACAGTCATTAAGGGCCCTTTGAAATTTGGGCTTCTGAAATGAACGGCACTGGCAATCAATTCCTTGCCTGTGCCTGTCTCTCCAAGAATAAGAATTGGTGTATCAGGGCTTTTTGCCACCATCCCAACAAACTCCATCACATCATGGATAGCGTTACTTTCTCCAATAAAGCAGGGAAGGTTTTCTTTTAAATACCTTTCCTGGAGGATCTGCACTTCTTTCCTTAGCCTGACAGTTTCAAGGGCATTACGAATGGTCACCTCCAAACCATCCATGTGAATTGGTTTCACCACATAATCGTAGGCCCCGAGCTTCATAGCAGAAATCACGGTGTTAACGTCTTCATAAGCGGTTATCATAACGACCAGGATATCAGGATATAGATTTTTAATTGTTCGAAGGGCTTCAATGCCATTCATGCCCGGCAATCCGATGTCAAGCAGGACCAGGTCCGGGGGATCGTTTTTCATGGCATCAATTGCGGTCTCGGCTGTGGAAAAGGCCTCCACCCGGTAATCCGCCTCAAGGGCCATAGTTATCCCTTCCCTTATGGTCTCTTCATCATCAACTATGTATATGGAGTATGTGATCATACGGTTCGCTTCGCTCACTGGTATTGGGTACTGGGTATTCGGTATTGGTGTGTTTTTACCTAATTTAAATTGTGAGCTTTTTTCATCGAAGTTATGTAGGCATTTAGTTTTTTTGGTAATATCTCAATGATCTGTTTTATTCCGTTGATTTCATGTGAGATTAGCTTTCGGCGTACGGCTTTTGAAAGCCAGCTTTTGGTCTCTTCTAAAGAGCCCCTGGCATAATAGCAAAAGTTCAGGCGATCTTTAAAATGATATCGGCCGTGTCCTTCTGCCAAGTTTACAGATATGGAATCAGCGGCACGAACCAATTGCTTTCCAATAGTATCTTTGGCAAAGTAATTCCATTTGATGCAGATATCCCATACTCTATCGCCCAATTCCTCAGCCATTTGATAAATCTCCAGATCTTCAACTTTTAAAACCATCTAACCCCCCTGTCCTTCAAGTCCAAAGTTCCTAATACCCAGTACCCAATACCCAGTCCCTAATACCCAATACCCGGATGTTCTTTGATTGGAATCTCAATCACGAATTCGGCTCCACCCAATTTACTTGTGGATACCCGTAGAGATCCGCCGTGATCAGTGATAATCCTATGGCAGAGACTGAGCCCAATACCTGTGCTGCCGTTTTTAGTGGTATAAAAAGGATCAAATATTTTATCTTTCAGGCCTGAATTCACACCCGGACCTGAATCGGAGACTCGCATCAAGATACTGTTTTTTTTCATGGATGAGGTTACCTTTATTATTTTGACGCCATCCATATTTTTCATGGCTTCAGTGGCATTTGTAACCAGATTTAAAATCACCTCTTCGATCAGGAGAGGATCCACATGGCACAGTGGCAGATCATTGGCCAGGATTTTTTCAATCTTGATCCCGCTTTTTCGCAATGTGACCGAGGAGAGGTTAATAGCCTCTTCTATGGGTTGATTTATGTCTGTCAAAACTAACTTGGGTTCACTGGGTTTGGAAAAATCTATAACCCTTTTGATCACAGACTCAATTTTACTTGAAGCTGATTGTATCTGCCGCAGAATTTGTTTCACTTTATCTAAATTTTCCGCTCTGTCGTAAATTTTTTCCAGGGTGTTCAAATATATATTGATGCCCGAAAGCGGATTTCTTATTTCATGGGCAATGCCGGCAGCCACACGCCCCAGGGAAGTCATCTTGTCCTGAATCCTTAAGAGATGTTCCAGTTCCTTGGCCCTGGTAATATCCAAAAAAGATCCCACGCTCTTTTTTGTTCCCGGAATCACAGCAAGGGTGGCAAATACCTCTTTTACAGTGCCATTTTTGTCTATAAATTTGTATTCATAATTCCTCGGCGCTCTGTTTGGATCAATTCTTCGGGCGGTGTGATAGGCCATCATTCTGTCAAGGTCATCTTTGTGAGCAACAAAGTCTGTCCAGCTTTTTTTACCCTCCACCTCTTCTTTTGAGTAACCGGAGAGTTTTTCAAATTCCTTGTTTGCAAGGGATATGGTTGTGTCTTCTTCTATGATGACTGTTGCGGTTCCGGTTGTTTCAAAAATGGTCCGGTATTTGTCCTCCGACTCGCGGAGCGCTTTGTAGTCAATCCTATCGCCTTTGTCTTTTGCCATCATTTATAATATTTGGATGTCTAAATATTAAATTAAAAACGAAACCCGTTATGTCAATCAGGCGAACAATGTTGCTGTTATT
>JAIWDV010000161.1:0-4633 GCA_048632525.1 Bacteroidales bacterium
AATTAATTGGTATGGTGTCCTCTGATATAATAGATTCAAGATCATAATCGCGACGTAGTCAGCGCCGCGATTCCCGGCGGCGTAGCCGCCGGGAACGCTACGGATCAGGCGCGGCTATTTGCCGTCGCCTGCATCCGGCTTGTTCGGCAATTCATGGATTCGGTTGTCTTCCCACCTTGCCACATTCGTGAGAACCGTGGACGGGTCAACGTATGCTTCACACAGAAGCTTGTGGTAGACACATTCCTCATGGCTTCTGATACGGTCGTGCCGGTGCGAAGTCATATACTCCTGGGCTGCCTTCTGCGGCATGAAATGGTTTCCTATCAGTGGAAGGACATCGGTGGTTCCGCTGCCTTCGTCGAATTGCTCCTTCGTTCTCCATACGATCTCCGCAGGCAGCAAGTCTTCAAATGCTTTCCTCAGTATCCACTTCTCAACGTGTGTTCCGTTTTGCAGTTGGCGAATTTTCCATTGAGAAGGTATGCGTTGCCCCAACTCGATCATCTCCAGATCAAGGAACGGCACCCTGCCTTCAATCGAATGAGCCATTGTGAGACGATCGACACGCTGGAGGTTGATGTTGTGAAGTGAAGACACGCTCCGATAGAGTTCCTCATGCAACGGCATGGTCCCGCCAAACTCCTTGTAGTATGAATATCCGCCGAACAGTTCGTCCGCTCCTTCCCCAGTCAGGATCACTTTAACGTATTCCGATGCAAGCCGCGACACGAAGTAGCATGGCACCGCACTTCTAACCAGATCCTGGTCGAAAGACTCAAGATAGAAAACGATCTCCGGCAGATGACGCTTGATGTCATCCACGGTGAACACATATTCGTGATGGATGCTGTCGATATGTTGAGCAACCACGCGGGCTGCCTCTAAATCTCTGCTGCCTTCAATGCCAACGGAGAATGTGTGCAGTTCATTCAGGTGGGCTCGGGCAACGGCTGCAATGATGCTGCTGTCGAGCCCGCCGGAGAGGAAGGCGCCCAGTGGGACGTCGCTCATTAACCGCTTGATGATCGCGCGCTCAAGGGTCTCTCGTATCAATCCACACCAGAGGTCTATTGGCCGCTCTTCAGGCTCGGCCCGCGGTATATGGCGATATTTGTGGAATCCGGTTTGCGTATGGAAGAAACTGCCCGGCGGGAACTCCTTGACGTCCGTGGCTCGACCGGAGAGCGCCTTCAGTTCAGATGCGAAAACGGTCCTGTGACCGGAGCTCCCGTAGTACAGTGGCTTGATACCGACGGGATCTCGTGCTGCGAACAGTTCCTGACCGTCCGTCAGGATAAATGCGAACATCCCGTCGAGACTATCGACCATGCTGCAACCCACATCCTCATACAGATGTAAAAGCACCTCACTGTCACTGGACGTCCTGAACCGGTGCCTTATTGACAGGTCTTTCTTGAGAGCCCTGAAGTTATAGATCTCCCCATTGGCGACAATGGCGGTAGCTTTATCCTCACTGCAGATAGGCTGGCGACCACCTTCAGGGTCCATGATCGAGAGGCGGCGATGCCCAAGAGTCGCTCGTTGCCGGGAAGCAATGCCGCTTGAATCTGGACCACGATGGACCAGGCTTTTCATAATCTGGCGAGTCAGTTCTGTATCATTTTCTCCCCAGATGGCTGTAATTCCGCACATACTGTTTCCTTTGTCTTGTTGCCGAACGACAAGGTCAGCCGCCGCTAACTAGGCGGGGCTCTGAACTATGGAACAACACCCAACGAGATGCGGAGCACGACATTCCAAAATTAACGGACGCGGTTAGCGGTCGGCTGGATTGACTTGTTCGACATTGATTGCGCACAAAGTTCAAGAGCCTGAGCCTTTTGCTCCAAAGACTTAATCAAATCCTGGATGGCATCGACTTCTTTTTCTTCGAAATAAACCTCCCCACACTGTTCGCACACCCAAGCGAAAACGCTGTCAAGCATCAGATGGCATCCTTTGCGGTCAATATGAAACGGGGTTGTCCCCTTTTTCATTTCTCCCTGGCAATGAATACATTTCATTTCTTTAACCTCACCTTGAAGTCTGGCGACCATTCTTTCCTGTCTGGCAAATATGCTGTGATTATTGCCAGATAATCGTCCTTGGGCGAGCATACAACATGTATCGCTCGACCAATTCCGCCTTTGCCGAGCATCAAACAACTATGCCCTCTGGGGTCTTCGGGATAGTCCTCGATCACTTCACCCTGTTCAATCACCGTACGAACCTCTGCTGTCGATATCATCCGGTCCGGTCTCAACATCTGTCGTAAGGCATGCGGCAAAAAGAGCCTTTTCTTTGCAGACGCCAAACGTACTAATGATAATATGTCTGTCTTCTCATGCATATAAACAGATTTTTTTACAATGTTGTATGTTGCGCATCCATTCTAATTGAGATGTCGAACGAGTCTGTAGAAAAAGTCCTTTTGAAAGTGTTGCCATTTCCCGGCAGCGCCGATTTTTAAGTCAGCATCCGGGAGTTCCATTCCAGCTTCAGTTGCCGTTATATTTTCAAACTCAGCATACCATAACTTTGCATCCCTTCCAAAGGATTCCAGCATCAGATCCCCAAGGGGTCTGTTACTTGTGCGGATAAGCAGATGGCATGGTTGGACATCAGCACCCATGCATAACATCTGCAGCCAGTCAAAGAAAGATTCTTTTCAAGTCGACCAAGAAAGTCATTCCGGTCGCAGTCGTCAAGAAAGATATCTTGGCGATTCAAACCACTGGTGATGACATGATGAATTGCACCGGGGATATTGAGTCGTCTGTGTCGAGGCATGCCGCTATGATAACAACTCGCCAAATCAACGTGAATTAAATTATTAAACTAACTCCGTCCCGCAAATGCCTACATGACCTGACGTGACCACAACGATATATTTGGAAAAGGCAAGCACTTTTAAATCATTGATGAGCTTGAAAAAAATTGCAGTGGTCACGTTCAGGTCAATCAGATTGTTTTTAAAAGTGGTTGCAAAATAAAACTATTTATAGTAAATTACTACCTAAATCCAATAATCAATCAAGGAGGAATTATGCCTACAGCAGTAAAAATATCGAATGAGCTTTTTGAAAAAGCTAAGATCCAATCTAAAGTTTTTAAAAGGTCTATTGCTGGTCAAATTGAATACTGGGCTAAAATCGGACAAATTATTGAAGAAAATCCAGATCTGCCATTGCCTTTTATTCAGGATGTTCTGATTGGCAAAGAACAAATTAAGGCAGGTCAAGGAACTCCGTATGTATTTTGAGAAGAATAATGACTGATATCAAGGAAATCATCCAGTCTCCGATTTTTGCCAAACAGAAAAAGAAGCTACACAAAAATCAACTCAAAGATCTTGATAATGCTGTAAAAATGATTTTCGAAAATCCTGATATTGGCGATATGAAAGTGGGAGATCTACAAGGAATACGTATCTACAAATTCAAATCCATGAATAACCAGATACTTCTTGCATATGAGGTAGACTTCAACACTCTTTATCTATACGCTTTTGGCTCCCACGAAAATTTCTATCGAGATTTAAAAAAGTACCTCCATTAATAGTTGGCTATAGTATAAATTCGCTGTCATGAGTGGTTTCAACTTGCCGCTGTATGTGGGCGAGCACTTAAGCTGTGGATCAAGATCGGAAGGGGCTGATAACAACTTACCAAATCAAACTAAGTTAAATTACTAAACTAACTCCGTCAAATTCGCGTCTAATCTCTTATATACGTCAAAGTCAAGTGCTTTCTCTGCGAACGATGAAGCTCATATGCCGCTATGGAGCGCAACGGAATAGCGATCACTGTCCAGCGCCAGGTTGGGCGATGGATTCATTAAATCGGATCTTGTGAGGCGATATTGGCTTGATATTTCTTAGAGCTTTTGTTTCAGATTCCTGTGCAAAATATAGATCCCATCTAAGCTGCAGATTCATCCAAAAATCGGCTGAAACACCGAAAAATTTGGAAAGTCTTAGGGCTGTGCTGGGAGTTATTCCACGCCGACCGTTTATGACCTCGTTTATCCGCTGATAAGGCACATGTATTGCGTCTGCAAGTTCACGCTGGGTAAGCCCCATTGGCTTTAAAAATTCTTCAAGAAGCATCTCTCCAGGATGTGTAGGTGCTCTATGGGTTGGTATACGAATCATTGTAAATTCTCCTCTAAAATTATTTTTAATGATAATCGGTAATTTCAACATCAACCGGACCAGTTTCACTCCATTTGAAACATTTCCCGGCAGCGCCGATTTTTAAAGCAGCATCCGGGAGTTCCATTCCAGCTTCAGTTGCCGTTATATTTTCAAACTCAGCCTACCATAACCTTGCATCCTTTCCGAAGGATTCCCGCATCAGATCCCCAAGGGGTCTATTACTTGTGCGGATAAGCAGATGGACATCAGCACCCATGCATAACACCTGCAGCCAGTCAAAGAAAGATTCTTTTCAAGTCGACCAAGAAAGTCATTCCGGTCGCAGTCATCAAGAAAAATATCTTGGCGATTCAAACCCCTGGTGATGACATGATGAATCGCACCGGGGATATTGAGTCGTCTGTGTCAAGGCATGCCGCTATGATAACAACTTGCCAAATCAACGTAAATTAAATTATTAAACTAACTCCTTCC